>DATLTG010000252.1:0-3954 GCA_035533735.1 Bacteroidia bacterium | reverse complement strand
GATTTGAATCAACGTATTCAAGATTTTCAAACACAAGCACAACAAGACATTCAAAAAAAGAATGATGAATTAACAAAACCTGTTTACGACAAAGCTAAAAAAGCAATTGATGAAGTTGCTAAAGAAAAAGGATATAAATATGTGTTAGATACAAGCACAGGTGTTGTTCTTTATTCTGAGCCAAGTGATGATATTTTAGATTTGGTAAAAAAGAAATTAGGAATCGATCCAAATGCAAAACCTCCGGTAAGTAAACCGGATACTACTTCTGCACCAGCAGGCAATTAATTAAAAACATCCCGTCTTTGGCGGGATGTTTTTTATAACACATTTTTAAATTGGTTCGCAAAAACATAAAAAATCAGGCAAATCGTCCGATTGGAATTTTTGATTCAGGAATCGGTGGATTAACCGTTGCTAATGCAATTCACGAAGTACTTCCCAACGAACAACTTATTTATTTTGGAGATACTGCTCACATGCCTTATGGCGATAAATCACCAGATTCTATAAAATATTATGCCATTCGCATCAGCCAATTTTTGTTGGAACACGATTGTAAAATTATTGTTATAGCTTGTAATACTGCTTCAGCTATTGCGTACGAAGTGGTGAAAGATTTTGTTGGCGAAAAAGCACTAGTTGTAAATGTGGTAGATCCAGTAGTTAAAGAAGTTACTCAAAAAAAAATAAAATCAGTGGGTGTAATTGGCACTAAAGGAACTATAAAATCAGATATTTATGCCAAAAAGATTTATTTACTGAACAAAAACATCGAAGTAAAATCATTGGCAACACCACTTTTAGCTTCTATGATTGAAGAAGGTTTTTTTAATAATAAAATAAGTCGAACCATTATCAATTCGTATCTCTCACGACCAAGACTTAAGAAAATTGATGCGCTTATTTTAGCTTGCACACATTATCCACTTATTAAAAAAGAGATTCAAGAATATTATGAAAAAAACATTTTGATTATAGATTCTGCGAAAGTAGTGGCAAATTATGTGTATGATTTGCTTAAAAAAGAAAAGCTGCTAAACACTACTAAAAATTTGAAACAACATTTTTACGTTTCCGATTATACCAATTCTTTTGAAAAAAGCACCAAATACTTTTTCAAAAATAAAATTCACTTAGAGAAAATATCTCTTTGGAAATAATCACTAAAAAATAATCTATTGCTTTACCGTTTTTTAAAAATACTTATGCGGATTTCGGTAGAAGTTTTCTACAAAAAAATTCATCTCCGAGGTATTGAAAATCTACCTCACAACCAACCTGTTGTACTTGCCTGTAATCATCCAAATTCTTTTTTAGATCCGATTATTATTTCCGTTTTTGTTAAAAATCGTTTGCATTATTTAGCGCGTTCGGATGCTTTTAATACACCTTTTAAAAAATGGATACTCGGAATAATTGGCTTAGTTCCCATTTATCGTTTGCAAGAAGGTGCCGATTTATTGCACAAAAACGAAGATACGTTTGATAAATGCGCTGAAATTTTAGCCCAAAATGGAACGATAATTATTTTTTCGGAAGGTTTATGTATTCAGGAAAGGCGATTGCGAAAATTGAAAAAAGGTACTGCACGTTTGGTTTTCGGAGCTGAAACATCTATGAATTTTAATATGGATTTATTGATTGTTCCGATTGGAATGAACTATTACAAACCGGAACATTTCAGAACCGATTTGGTAATTAATTTCGGTAAACCGATTAAATTAAAAGAATACGAAGATTTATATAAAAACGACAAAGCTCGCGCCATTAATAAGCTTACAAGCGATTTGGAAAATAAAATGGCAGCCGAATTATTAATTATCGATGAACAAAAAAATGATGCATTAGTAGAAAATTTGGAAGAAATTTATGGCAAACAACTCCTCTCAAAAAATAATTTTTCGGAAAAAAAATCGGAAAAAAAATTTCTGCTAAGTTGTGAAATTGCCAATACCATTAATCAAGCACAAAAAAATAATGTTTCGAAATTAGAGGCCTTTAAACAAAGCGTTTTATCGTATTCTAATACGTTGAAAAAAAATAATTTGAAAGATTATTTTTTCTGGGAAAATCCAATAAAACAATCGCAAAAAATTATTTTTTTTACGCAGCTTATAGAAATAATTATCGGATTTCCATTTTTTGTTTACGGATTAATAGCGCATTATTTGCCTTATAAAATTTCATATTCTCTCACCAATAAAATAGTTAAAAACATAGAATTTTACAGCTCGGTAAATTGTTCGATGGGCACGTTTATTTTCCTTTTTTATTATATTATCGAATGTTGTTTTGTGTTTCACTTTACGCACAATTATTATTTAGTTCTATTATTTATTTTGGCACTACCAATCAGCGGAAAATATGCTTTACGTTACCAACGCTTACTTAAAAAAACAAACGGTAGAGCAAGTATAGCGCGCTTAATTAAAAAAGATAAGCAACAGGTAGAATCACTTTTCGCAGAACGAAATCGGATTTTGGAAGAGTGGGAAAAAATAAAAATTACTTCCTAAAAATTATTTTTCGAGCCTCTTTTTTATTTTATCTAAAAATTATTTTTACCGGATAAGTGATATGAAACCTTTTGTACTGTAATTTTTACCTGAAGTAGAAACAGCTGTTAGGATATAATAATATGTTCCAGCAGATAAAACTACTCCAGCAGTTGAGCGCCCATCCCAACGAACATCCGCAGCAACTGAGGTAAATACTTTAACTCCCCAACGATTAAAAATATCAATTGAAAACTCTTTCATGCCGCTATTTGCGATGTAGAAATCGTCATTCTTACCATCTCCGTTTGGAGTAAATACATTCGGAATAATAATACCTTCGTTAACTTTAACATCGTGTATAATAGTATCGGTACAACCAAAAGAGTTGGTTACGATTTCTGTTACAGGATAGATTCCTGATCCAGGATAATTATGATTTGGATTTTGCGAGGTAGAAGACGTTCCATCGCCAAAAAGCCATTGCCAAGAAGTTGCTCCACCTAAACTTGTATCATTAAATGCATATAAATTATTGAACATTCCAGTAGATGTAGTGTCGAATCCTGCTATTGGTGCTGGATTAACGGCAACTGTACATGAAGCAGGACTTGATGGACATCCATTTGAGTTAGATACTACTGTAATTGTTCCACCTGTATTTCCCCAATTTACAACAAGTGAATCAGTTCCTTGTCCCGAAGTAATAACTGTTCCTGAAGGAGTTGTCCATGTATAAGAAGTACCATTACCAGTAACTGTAACTAAATTATTAGGTGTGCCTGGACAAAGAGGTCCGATACAATTGATGATGGGTGCATTTGGATTTGGTGCAGCAAGTACATAGGGATTATTGCTAAAATTAGCCCAATTTGTTTTAAGATTATCACTTAATGGAGAAGCAGTTGTAGCGGTTACGACACCCATATTATTCCATTTTACAGCCGAAGGTGTATTCCATTGTGCAATGCCTGACCAAGCTCCATCAGCAGTTTGGTCATAATAAATATCAATACTTGCGTTGTCGGTTCCTGAAACACGTTTTATTAAATGATAAAACAATGGGTTCACTTTACAAATTGTACTATCTAAAGATGTTTTATTATAACCATCAATTGTTGGGTCATTGTTTGCTAATCGAACAGAAAAAGTATCAGTATTAGCCGCAACAGGTGTAAGATCTACTGGACGATATCTTGTTGTTCCTAAACTGGAACCTGTTGGATAAAAATACGCTGCTGAAGTATTTGTAACACGTGATAAACTTCCATTTCCTAAACTACTCACAAAACCTTCATTTCCTGGAACGGTAGTGTTTGTAACAGCAGTTAGTGTTGGAGTTATAACGCGCATTGTATTTGCATCCGTAGCCAATTCTCTGTCGTTAACAATTAAAGCTCCTGCTACATTTGCATCTAAAGTTTGACGCTTAATGCGTGCTGCTCCAACGCCAGTA
>DATLTG010000251.1:0-2559 GCA_035533735.1 Bacteroidia bacterium | reverse complement strand
TTCGCCTTTATAATGAATGATACGCGTTTCCGGGAAATAATAGTTTTTATATCCGGCTAACGTAATTCGATAGGAAATATCAATGTCTTCGCCATACATAAAAAAAGCTTCATCCAACAAACCAATGGTATCCAACACTTTTTTTCGGAGGAACATAAACGCACCGGAAAGTACATCTACTTCATTTGTTTTATCATTATCTAAAAATCCTAAATGGTATTTTCCAAATTTTTTCGATTTCGGAAATAATTTTGAGAGTCCGAATATTTTATAAAAAGCCACCCAAGGTGTTGGTAAACCACGTTTCGATTCAGCTAAAAAATTTCCTTTGCCATCTAACATTTTTACACCCAAACCACCTGCTTCCTGATGCTTATCCATAAAAGCAATAATTTTCTGAAAGGTATCTTCTTCCACAACAGTATCGGGATTCAACAATAAAATATATTCTCCTGTTGCTTGGCGAATAGCTTGATTATTGGCTTTTGAGAAGCCAGTATTTTCTTTGTTCTCAATACGAATAACTTCCGAAAATTTTTCTTTTAACATCGCTAAAGAACCATCCACCGAATTATTATCAACTACAAAAATTTCTGTTTCAATGCCACTAACAGCCTTTCTGACAGAATACAGACATTGCTCCAAAAAATGTTGAACGTTGTAATTAACAATGATGATGCTGAGTTTCATTTATTGATTTACCAATTAGTAGATGTACAGATCATTTTATTGTCAAAGAATTTTCATACGGCATCCGATTGACAATCGAGCGACCGAGTGTAATTTCATCGGCATATTCTAATTCATCTCCAATAGCAATACCGCGCGCAATAGTTGTAATGCGAATGGAATATTGTTTTAGTCTTTTATAAATATAAAAATTGGTAGTATCGCCTTCCATGGTGGTACTCAAAGCCATAATAACTTCATTTACTTCGCCTTCAGAAATCTTTTTTACGAGCGATTCAATCGTTAAATCAGTTGGACCGATGCCATCCATAGGAGAAATAATTCCGCCCAACACATGATACAATCCTTTGTATTGCGAAGTATTTTCAATTGCCATCACATCACGAATATCTTCCACTACACAAAGTGTGGTGCGATCTCTGTTTCCAGCTGAGCAGATTCCGCAAACCTCCGTATCCGAAATATTATGACAGTTTTTGCAATATTTTAATTCATCGTGCAAACGTAAAAACGTTGAGCCAAACTGCGTTACATCCGCTTTATTTTGTTTTAATAAATGCAAAACAAAACGAAGTGCCGTTTTTTTGCCGACACCAGGAAGACGGGAAAATTGTTCTACCGCTTGTTCAATTAAAGAAGATGAAAAATTCATTTTTCAAAAATAGGAAAAAAAACAGAAGGAAATGATTATTTTTGAGCCGCTTCCTTTTATACTAAAAATCTAAAATGCTAACAACAGCAATCGTTTCAACAGCTTACCTTCCTCCTATCGCTTTTTTTAAAGTTCTGACCGATTATCCAACTATTTTGATGGAAGAAATGGAGCATTTTCCAAAACAAACGTATCGCAATCGTTGCGAAATTTACGGTGCAAATGGCTTATTAACATTGAGTATTCCGTTGGAAAAAAACACGAAACGAACGCTTACAAAAGACATTCGAATTTCATACTCTCAAAATTGGCAACACATTCACTGGCTTTCTTTGCAAGCTGCTTATAGACGTTCTCCTTTTTTTGAATTTTATGAAGATGATTTTGCACCTTTTTACGAATCGAAAAAAAATATTTTTTTGAAAGATTTTAACGATTCATTTTTAGAATTGCTCTTACAATTATTGAAAATAAATCCGTCAATAAATAACACTATTTCGTACGAAAAAGAATATCCGAATGCCATTGATTTGAGAAATGCCATTTCACCGAAAAAAAATGCTGAAACCTTTGCCTATCAATCAAAAAACTACACACAAGTTTTTGAAAATAAACACGGTTTTATTCCTAATTTAAGTATTGTGGATTTGCTTTTTAATCAATGAAATAAAGCGAAGGATTATTTTTGAAAAATTATTTTTTGCAATTTCTTTTGTCTAAGTATCAAATACTAACATCTAATATCCAATTTAGATTCTTCGTTTCACTCTGGATGGGCTGTCATATAGGCATCATACGAATAGACATTATAAGGCAATAGTTTTTTCGAAAAAAGATACGAAATAATGCTTCCGAATAGAATAGGTAAAAACAATACATAACCGTTAGGCAGCAAATTGCATACGAGAACCAAAGAAGTCAGCGGAGCAAATAGTGCAGCAGATAATGTAGTTGCGGCTCCAACCAAAGCAAAGTTTATGGGAATTAAATTTGCACCAAAATAATGATTGGCAATAAAGGCAACAAGAAGTCCTAAAAATGCTCCCGCAGCTATACTTGGTGCAAATACGCCACCATCGCCTCCAGCACCCAATGTTAGTGATGCAACCAATGGTTTTAAAGCTGTAAGAGCTAGTAAGGAAAAAAGTGAAATACTTGGTACTGCTAAAGGTAATCTAAGTATTTCTCTAAGTACGAGGTAACTAACACCATATAAA
>DATLTG010000250.1:0-6348 GCA_035533735.1 Bacteroidia bacterium | reverse complement strand
GCAAGCATTTCCTGAAGATAAAATACAGATAAATTTAATTTTTGAACCACCTTGGCAGGCTGGTATGATCTCTGAAGAAGGTAATAAATTTCTAACTAATTAAAGATGTTAAGTAACACTTGTAAGGCAGCTATAAAAGCCGTTATTTATCTTGCTTCCAGAGAGGGATCTGGTAAAAAATCGGGTGTAAAAGAAATAGCCAAATTCATCAACGGAAGTGAGCATACGGTGAGTAAAATATTGCAAACTTTAGTCAGGCAAAAAATAATCAATAGCATAAAAGGGCCTACGGGTGGTTTTTTTATTACTAAAAAGCAACACAAACAGCCTATCATAGCTATTGTGAACGCCATTGATGGAAAGGATATTTTTAATGAATGCGGATTGGGATTAAGTAAATGCTCCTCTACACATCCTTGCCCCATTCATGATGAATATAAAAAGGGGAGAGAAATCATTCAGGAACTATTTACAAGTAAAACAATTAGTGCTTTGTGTGAACCACTGGAAAATGGATTGACCTACTTACAAGATTGAACTGAGACTACCATTGAAAAGGAGAAGGAAAATAACAATTAATTAATTGATAAAAAATGAACCACAGCATATATATAACATCTGTCTTCTTCCATATTGTCGCAGCATGTTTATGGTTAGGCGGCATGTTGTTTTTAATACTTGCTTTCGTTCCTGGTATCAAAAAGCATCCTGATAAAGTGAACCTGATCGCGACAGTGTCACTAAAATATAGAAAAGTGGGCACTTTAGCACTTGTAGTCTTGTTGATTACCGGTATTATCCAGTTAGAATATAGAGGTGTGCAATGGAACTTGGAATATTTTACTTCTTCTTATGGTATGATAGCCGGATTAAAAATACTCGTTTTTATCCTTATCGTATGCATCAGCCTGATACACGATTATTATATTGGCACAAGGGCTATAGAAGCTTGGAAAAATCAGCCTGACAATCCTAAAACCATTGTTTTAAGAAACCTTTCACGGTTATTGGGACGGTTGAGTTTTGTGCTTGCATTGATAGCGGTATTTTTAGGAGTGGTATTAGTTCGCGGATGGTAAAAAGTGTAGTGTATGTTAAAGGATAAAAAACAAATTATATGAAACGCAAAGCAAAAGCACATTGGTCAGGGAAGCTAAAATATTGTTTAATCTAAAAATGTAAATACTAAGGCATCACACGTTGTAAAAATCAAATCCGTGGAAAAAGTCACACACGATGTATTAAGGATTGTAACCGAAAAACCTGTCCAATACGCCTTTAATCCAGGTCAAGCAACCGATGTTGCGATAAATAAAAAAGGTTGGGAAAACGAAATAAGACCATTCACTTTTACCTGCCTTCCAAAAGATGACCACCTTGAATTTACCATCAAAACCTACCCTTCACACAATGGGATGACCAACGAGTTACTGCATTTGAAAGTGAATGATGATTTAATTATCGAGGAACCATTTGGAACAATAGGGTATAAAGGAGAAGGTACATTTATTGCCGGTGGTGCAGGAATTACGCCTTTCATCTCCATCTTCAAACATCTCCGCTCTAAAAATGAAATAGCAAATAGTAAACTTATTTTTGCAAATAGAGCGAAAGCCGACATCATCAATGAAAAGGAATTCAGAGAAATGTTGGGCAAAAATTTTATCAATATTCTGTCGGATGAAAAAACCGAAGAACATGCACATGGGTTTATAACAGAAGAGTTTCTAAAAAAATCGGGGATTGATTTGAAAAAATATTTTTATGTGTGTGGACCTCCACCAATGATGGATGCTATTGAAAAACTACTGTTAAACTTGCATATCGATAAAAAATTAATTGTTAAAGAAGAATTTTAAGGCGCGTTTAAATTAGGAAATTGAAAAAGTCAAAAATATGAAACCTGTTAAAATCAAAAGGATATATGATGAACCATCCGATAATGATGGTTACAGAGTTTTGGTAGATCGACTTTGGCCAAGAGGAGTTAGTAAAATAGTAGCCCATCTTGACGAATGGGATAAGGAAGTTGCCCCATCAACGGAACTTAGAAAATGGTTTGACCACAAAGCGGAACGATTTGATGAATTCGCAAAACTATATCGCGAAGAGCTGATTTCAAAAGAAAAAGAATTGGACAAATTGAGAGCAATCACAAAAACGAAACCAATTACGCTTTTGTATGCAGCCAAAGATTCTAAAGTAAATCATGCTATCGTTTTAAAAAATATCTTAACAAAGAAATCATGAAAAAAAGTATCCATTACGAAACAGCAAGCGAAGCTATCAACGATTTGGCTAAAAGAGGTTATACAACTGATTTTTCAATACTAACAGAAACAGCATGTTTGGTTTGTAATAAAACAGCAACACAGCTTTCGCCAGATGAATTTGAAATTGACGAGACGCATCGTTTTGAAGGAAATTCTGATCCTGGTGATGAAATGATTGTCTTTGCCATAAATCGCCATCAAAATCAATAGTCAATTTGCTCCAGCTTCAGGTGGTCAATGTAAATCGTCAGCATAAAGTGGACTAAATTTAATCAAATATAGGATGGGTATCTTGGTATTTTACGTGCGCAACTTTCAAATCACGAGCAATTAATGTTATACTACAATGCAATTTCAGGTTTTGAAATTACATAGTTTTCGACTAACGAACTGAAACAATAAAATCCTTTTCATTTTTTAGAAACTTTATTTCGTTTTATCAAATAAGCAATTCCATGAGCAGATAGTAATAACGTGAATAATCCTGAAATGAAAATTGTTGCGTATAAAGCTCTTTTATCAGGATAGAAAAAAAGAAAAGATAAAAAAACAAGCCATCCCAATATAGTACCGATTATATTTGCTACTATGCAATCAATGCACGTACCAAGCTTTCCTTTGAATTGATTTTTTCTGCACCCTGTACATGGAGCATTTTGCTGTACAGAAACATTATTATCCTGATTAGCTGATATTGATTGTTCTTGATTGCAACCCGAACACCCTTCATTTGTTTGCTCCATATTTTTATTTCTTAAACCAAGATTTCATGACACCTTTTTTTAACCAGAAATTAAATCCTATCCCCCAATAGAACCCACCTAAGTTTATATTTGGATTTTCATCCCCGTTGTATCTGCTGTAATCTCCTGACCAAGTCGGTTTTTGAATTTGTAAATTATAACCAAATTTAACCATTAGTGGATAACGCATTCGCGCGTGTTTTTTACCTAAGCTAAAAAATTCAAATATTATTTCTGCATTTGCAACAGCATTCTTTGCCTTACTGTTTTCATAATAAAAAGTAGTATCTCTCATTAGCGAATTTATTCCTTGAGCTTTTGAATAAACGGAAGTTGAAACATATCTTACGCCTAATGAAACATAAATTCCTTGAAGAGATTTTTTTGAAAAATATGTTTTAAGTGGAAAATTAAAATTACCTCCGACAAAGGAATGCGAACCTCCAGTTTTAATATTATAGTTATTATATGTTCCGGAATTTTCAGAACCAAAAGCGGTACTCAACGAAATTGAAATGAAAAACTTTTCAGGATTGCCAATAAATAATGAAGGGCTTGGATACTGGAAAGAAAAATTTTGAGGTCTATTCAGTAAATATTCATATTTATTAAGAGCAGAAAAATTTTGATGCATGACACCTGTTGCAACTTGCCATCCAAAAATATATTTAGAACTGTCTGTTTGTGATTGACAATATGAATTAAGAAAAAGAAAAAATACAATAATCCAGAATACTTTTTTTATTTCGCACATCATTTAAAATTTTATTGGCATGTTGAAGTATTCTTTTTGCATGGTAGGTTGCTTAAAGGAAACATTGCAACCCATGCAGCAAATGCTGTAATTACTAATAGAGCAACCACTAAACCTGCTGTAAGTGCGCCCACAGAAAAAATATCAATAAGAATTGTTGCGAAAATGGCAATGTTTGTTGCTGATGTCATATTCAAAGTACCGCCAGCAGCGCACCAAAAATCACAAATTAAAAGTGGACAAGTTAGTTTATTGTTGTTGTACCACAGGTAAAGAATTAAAAATCCTAATGTGAAAAATATCAGTGCATTTATAAATGCAGGGAACCCAAAAACTGCATTGCATTGCATAGGAATGTACATTAGATTGACAAACCCGACTGCAATAAATATTTCCCCAAAATATTTCAAGAAAAAATCGCAAACACATTTATTACACTGTAGAAGGAGATATACAACTAAAGCTAAAAGTCCAATACCAAACCACACTGCTGCAACCCCAAGGGATATGCACGGCTGAGAATATCCTATTCCTAAAGCCAATGTCATTGAAAGCAAAAACAAAAACTCTAAAAATCTGCATAAGGCAGCGAGAGAAACACTTGAGAAACATCCAGCACAAGAAACTGAAACATTTATAGTTTCAATTGTGCCACATCCATAAGGTGGAGGAAGAACATCGAGTGATGATGTATATGTATTGGGTGCATTATAGTTATGTTGCTCAACTGGATAATTAAAAGTACCTGGTCCAGTAAATGTATTATTCCCACCAAAATTTCCATCGCCAAAGTTTCTTCTAAATGTAAATGTGCATGCGTCAGGAATAGAAACAATTGTATTGAATGTAACTAATTGTGCATTGTTACTACAAGAACCATAAATAATAGCCGTAGTAGAAGAAGGGCAGCAACATAAAGTAGTTAGTGTAAGCGGCACTGATGTGCAGGTAAAAGAAGGACTCGTGCACGTTGCCGTTGCTGTAATTGTTACATTATTTGCTCCGCAAATGCAAGCACATGGAACACTTCCTTGCCAAAGAGTAGTGCCCAGTAAAACGGCTCCGCTACCAGTGCAAGTAACAGTGCCGCCTGCGTCCAGACAAGTTATGGTTACGCTGATAGTAAGTGTGCCAGTGCAGGATGGGGTTGCTGAAAAATTTCCAGCGACTATGAGGTTTCCGCCATTAACTACTGCTGATGTAACCGTAATTGTGCAAGCCATGTTTGAGAGTTTATGTTATTTGAAGTAAAAGAATAACCTTTTTTTGTAATGTCAACGACTAAATTGTTTACTGATGGGTTCTAAAAATTGGTTTTTCTTAAATTGATTCAAAAAAATCGTAGAACCCGTCAAACGATTTTCTAAAAATCATAAGCAAATGTATATTATTTATTTTGAAAACACATATAAAAATTCATTTTTATCTATCTATCTATCTATCTATCTATCTATTGATTTTATTGGCTTTTGGCGCATTACTTGTTCGTATCTAAATATATTGTAAGTTAAATTTATCAGCCCTATTATTCCTGTTGCTCTCACTATTCCAATTGAACATATAAATAATCCATGCATGCTTTGTTCCATGAAGCCAAATACGTGTTCTACTCGTGCCCGTGTTTTTGATTTTTCTTTGTTGTTAGCTTTTTGTTCGTCTGTTAATGGTGTATTGCGGTAGCCTTTCTCATGCACTTTGTTTTTCATTTTATACTTCTCAATTGTCTTTTCTTGTTCTTCACCTATGTAGGCACTATCAGCGTGCAATAGCTGTCCTTCATCTTTTTCATCCAGCAAGTTTTCTAATGCTTGAGAGTCGTGTACAGACGCATCCGTAACAATGTATGTGTTTACGAATTTGCTTTTTGTATTAACCTTTGCATGGTTTTTATAGCCATAAAATGTTTCGTTATTTTTCTTTGTCCAGCGTGCATCTATATCTTTATGGCGTTTCTTATGTGGATGATTTTTCCATAAATCATCTCCTTCACCTTTTTTTATTTTCTTGTTTTCTTCTCGTGTATTACGTTGGCGTGGTGCTATTGTAAAGCTTGCATCTACTAAAGACCCTCATTAAAAATGAGTTCTTTCGCTGCTAAATGATTTTTAAATTCCATAAACAAATCTTCTACAAGTCCTGTACTTGTTATGTTTTCTCGAAACAACCAAACCGTTTTTTCGTCTGGTATTTTATCCTTAGCTATCACACTGTTGTCTCGCTCATCCAGCCACTGGCTGGCTGCCGCTATGCCAGAAATTTTTTGAAACTTATTCTGTCTATGATTTGATACTCTATCTGCTTGTCGCCCAGACCATAGTAGCGTTGTAAAATCATTATTTTGAACATCAAAACTACATCGTAAGGTTTTGCCCCTGCATTACTTTTTTTATTCGTGTTTAGCAATTTGCTTTCCAATGTGGAACGAAACATTTCAAAGTCGATTACTTCACTTATCGTTTCTAAAGGATTGCCTATTGCGGATAATTTTTCTATCGAAAATTCTTCATCAAATAAACTTCGTTTCCCTTGTGATTTGTACTCTGTAGCCATTTTTTTTGTTTTAGCAAAGCTACAAAAT
>DATLTG010000249.1:0-12529 GCA_035533735.1 Bacteroidia bacterium | reverse complement strand
TATTTGACGGAAGACGTTCAGGCACAACTCATGATAAGAATAAGAAATTAATTTATCCAATAATTTATCCTGATAAATTACAAAAAATTGATAAAATATCATACGTACAATTACCACTTTGCAATTTTTATAAAGATGAACAAGTATATTCTGTTCCTGATTCAATGTATGGTAAAAGCAAAATGCCTAAAATTTCCATTACGGAAATTATTTTAGGATACAGATATAATGAAGATGATTTAAAAAATCTCAAAGAAAGAATAGCATTATTCGACCCAAATATCAATGTAAAAATGTCTGACCTTAAACAATACTATTGATTGTCAAAAAAATAATTTTTTAAAATCAACATCCAAATCTTAACTTTTAAACTTTCCAACTTTAAACTGAATTATCGTAAAATTTATTTGAAATAATCCTTTCAGGTTAATATCTTTACGTTTTTTGCGAATTGAAAAAACACAAACTCGACATACAATACGAATATGATTTTGCACTTATAGGAATTTGTTGCAATGAAAAAGAATATCGACTTTGTTGGTCATTAAACACGCAACTCGGATTGGAACTTCAAAAAGTAGAAAATTTGTTCATCACAAATAGTGAAATAAATTTTGCCGAATTTTCGATGTTTGCTTTTGAAAAAGAAGCAGAATTTACCGCTTATTATTTATTAAAAAACGAAGGATTTCGCATAAAACCTACTGATATAAATTTTTTACAACAAACCAGTATTCCAATTTCAGAACCATTAAAAGAATGGTTAATTCCGGAAGAAAAACAATGCGATTATTTGCTGATGTTAAAAGGAGAATTTTTAAATTCCGAAAAAATACTTTCCGAAATTTTAGAAATTAATTTGGTTACAACAGCTTATCGTATTGATACAATGAAATTAAAATCGAAACAAAATTTATTATTTTAAAAATGCAAAACAAGAACAGAACTAAAATTATTGCGACCATCGGTCCAGCTACAGAATCAAAAGAAATGCTTGAAAAAATTATTGATGCGGGCGTTAATATTTGTCGTATTAATTTTTCGCATGGCTCTTACGATGTAGTAAAAAAAATCATTGATAATATTCATTTAATCAATAAAGAGCAAAATAAAAATACCGCAATTTTAGCCGATTTACAAGGTCCAAAATTACGCATTGGCGATGTTGAAAATAACGGAGTGGAAATTATTGCAGGCAATAAAATTACGATTACCACCAAAGAATGTATCGGTACAGCCGAAAAAATTTATATTACTTATCCGCAGTTTCCAAAAGATGTTGCCGTTGGCGATAATGTGTTGATTGATGATGGAAAATTATTGCTGAAAGTGTTGCACACAAATCGTGAAAACGAAGTAAAAGCAGAAATTATTTATGGTGGGAAATTATCTTCTAAAAAAGGGGTGAATTTACCGAATACCAAAATTTCATTGCCTTGTTTAACTGAAAAAGATTTACAGGATTTAGCTTTCGCATTGGAAAATAATATCGAATGGATTGGCTTGTCGTTTGTACGCGCAGCTTCGGATATTGTGGATTTAAAAAATCTCATTAAAAAAAGCAATAAAACAGCGCGCGTAATTGCTAAAATCGAAAAACCGGAAGCCATTAATGAAATTGATAATATCATTGATTTGGCAGATGGAATAATGGTGGCACGTGGTGATTTAGGTGTTGAAATGCCAATGGAACAAGTGCCGATGATTCAAAAAATGTTAGTAAACAAATGTATCAAAGCGTCTAAACCAGTTATCATTGCTACACAAATGATGGAGAGTATGATTATGAATTCATCGCCAACGAGAGCCGAAGTGAACGATGTTGCCAATGCGGTGATGGATGGCGCAGATGCAGTTATGTTAAGTGCCGAAACGTCTGTTGGGAAATATCCAGTTAATGTAATTGAGCACATGTTTCGAATTGTGAAAAGAGTGGAACAAGAACAAAGTATTTACAATCGCAATCATCCTCCGATTCTGAATTCGCCAACTTTTGTTTCCGATTCTATTTGTTATAATGCTTGTGTGATGTCGCAACAAGCGAATGTAGGTGCCATTATTTCAATGACCAATTCGGGTTACACTGCTTTTAAAATATCCAGTCATCGACCAAAAGCGGCTATTTTTATTTTTACTGATAACCGATCATTGCTAACTTCTTTAAGTTTAGTTTGGGGAGTTTTGGGATTTTATTATGATAAATATGAAAGTACCGATAAAACAATTAATGATTTAAAAGTATTTTTGAAAGATAACGGCTTTGTGAAAACAAATGATTTAGTAATTAATATTGCGAGTATTCCGATGAAAGAAAAAGGCAGAACAAACATGTTGAAGTTGAGTTATATCAGTTAATCATTTTGTAAAAAATATTTAAAAATAATTTTCCAAAAAATAAATTTTAATACCGAAAAAAAATGGCAATAAATGTAAAATTACTAAAAGCAATTTGCGAAACTACAGGTGCTCCCGGACATGAACAACGCGTGAGAGAGCTTGTTTTGAAAGAAATAAAAAATCATGCAGATAGTGTGAACGTTGATAATATGGGAAATGTGGTGGCTTTCCGAAAAGGTAAAAAAAATAAAAAAGTGATGATTGGCGCGCACATGGACGAAATCGGATTTATGGTAACACATATTGACGATCAAGGATTTTTGCGTTTTATTCCGCTTGGCGGATTTGATCCAAAAACATTAACAGCACAACGTGTAATTGTACACGGAAAAAAAGATGTGATTGGCGTTATGGGAAGTAAACCAATTCACATGATGACTGCCGAAGAACGTTCTAAAATTGTGCCTTTAAGCGATTATTTTATTGATCTCGGAATGCCGAAAAAAGAAGTTGAGAAAATTGTTAAAATTGGCGATACCGTAACTCGTCAACGCGAATTAATTGAAATGGGAAACTGCGTAAATTGTAAATCGTTAGACAATCGCGTTTCTGTTTTTATATTAATAGAATTTTTGAAAGAATTAAAAAATCCGCCTTATGATGTGTATGCCGTTTTTACTGTTCAAGAAGAAGTAGGTATTCGCGGAGCCAATGTTTCGGCATTAAAAATTCAACCCGATTTTGGTTTCGGATTAGATACTACAATTGCCTTTGATGTTCCAGGAGCGCAAGCGCATGAAAAAGTAACCGTTTTGGGAAATGGAACCGGAATTAAAATTATGGATTCTTCTACAATTTGTGATTACCGAATGGTGGAGTTTATGAAAAAAACGGCCATTAAAAATAAAATAAAATGGCAACCCGAAATTTTGCCAGCTGGCGGAACAGACACTGCCGGAATTCAACGTATGACTGCCGGAGGTTCTATTGCAGGCGCTGTTTCTATTCCAACGCGACATATTCATCAAGTAATTGAAATGTGTGATAAAGATGATATTCGCGCCAGCATTGATTTATTAAAACATTGTGTGCAAGAATTGGATACGTACGATTGGAGTTTTTAGGAAATTAAGTCTTAAAAAAATTTTACGGATACAACCATTTCTGACACGATTGTAAAATGTTTTTTAGCCTTCCAAATACTCCCAATCTTTAATGGGTTCAAAAGTCTTATAACCTTCAATTACAGAAGGATGTTGCAAAAGTGATTCTGCTGAAACTTCAGGAATTTGATTGTCCGCTAAGCCTTTTCTAAGAAAAATAAAATTAGACCCAAATTCGTTTGCACCGACTAATCTGTAACCTTTTCTGTTTGCTAATTTATTCATTGCAACAGGAGATGCGCCATGATATACGGGATGTTTGCCAGGAAAAAAATAATTTGCATCGTAAGGAACTACAATATTTCTTAATCCAAATTCATTGTGCGTTTCTATAATCACAACTTGAGGTTTGATTATATTTATTGCATCCCAAATCCAATAATCGTTTCCATCAATATCAATAGATAACAATCCGATTTCGTCTTTAAATCCGGCACTTTCAATTAATTGATTAATATTTTCGCGTGTTACTTTTGCACAAATAAATTTTGGTTTATAATACCAAGTATGCGGATATTTACTGAAGAATTTTTTTCCGCGATTAATACTTTTTGCATTTCCATCTATAAATAATCCGTGCCAATTAAAATTGAAATACAAATTAGCGGAATTGCTGTTTACTCCATCGTCCGCACCAATCTCTACAAAAGTTTTGTGCGTCATCCCAATTATGGAAAAAATAAATAAAAGTTTTCCATCCTCTTCAAATTGAGAAAACACTCTAAAGCCCGTTTCTGAAAATTTTGGTAATTGTTTTTTTTGATAAAGTTCTTGATAATAATGGTATAGTTGTCGCTGACTTATTTGAACAGATGGAATAAATCGGTTTCGGATTTTTGTAATTAAAAAATTATTTTTCAAAAAATTTTTAATCATTGTATTTAATTTTTGAGAATGCTCGAAATTTACACATAAAAGGCTCTACGCGAAAAGAAAAAAACAGAAAACGTAAAATTTTTAATCGATTGTTTTAATTGTTTTTGATTTTTTAGAAAATTCGTGAAGAGGGAAAATGAGCCCGCCTTGAAGATAAAAACTTTTTTTAGTTCCAATATCAATTCCTAAAAATGGACTCACATACAAATTTTTTATTTTAAAATCATAACTCACCTGAAAAGTAGCGAGTACTAAGGGCATATCATAATTTATTTTTGGAGATGCGGGAGTTGAAGTTGCTTGCCAAGAAGGAGAAGTTTGTATTTTAACAGAAGGGAAAAGTGAGGGAATGCTAAAGAGTGGAACAGTAGTGCCACTTATTGTTTTTTGAAATGTTCCCCAAGAAGGATTTTGCGGAAATTGATTAATTACATAAGTATATTTCGCTTTGTAAAATGTAAGAATAGGTAAATGGACTCCTGCATAAAATTTCATTTTCTTAAACTTATACATTAGTAGTATAGGTATTTCTATGCTGTAATAAGTATAATCATAATCGAGTGTATTATGAATATCAGGAAAGTTTGATCCATTCGAGTATTTTATAATTGTGTCCTGATTATTATTAAATATATTTTTTCTGTAACTAAACATTAAGCCTGATGTCAAATACCAATTTTTATGGATTAAATGTGTGATTAAAAGCCCTCCATAAAAACCGCAAGTAGGAATCTTTGTAAATTTTTCATATTGATGGTTTTGAAATCCATCTCCAATATTATAAGGTGTTGGTTCAATATACCTTTCTCCAAAAAAATATTTATAATATCCACCAACTTTAATGGCAATCTGAATGTTATTTCCTGTTTTTTTTTCAATAGTATCTTGACTAAAAGATAGAAAATGGAATAATAAAAAACATGATATTAATATAACTTTTTTCATTTTTTTGTTCCTGTAATAGTATTTGTTGTGCTTCCTCCAGGGCTATAATATCCACAGTGATATTTAACTTTTGTTGTAGATTCAAATTCACCTGAACAACCATTTCCTTCTAATGTTCCATCTTCATAGATTGTGAATTCAGAAGTTCCACCTCCAGAAAAAGAGATGGAAACTTTATTTTCATCCGAACCATACCAAATTTTCCCATCGTTAGTATATGTTGTATCATGAATAATAACAGGAGAAATTCCATAAACGCTGTGTACATGAGTTACAAAAGTATAATCACCAAGAAATTTATTTCGGTAATCAAATGGCTTTTTTTGGCAACCAAACAGGATGAAACAAAAGCCAAGAAGTAAAAATTGTTTGAATAATTTCATTTTTAATTAGTATTCTTTTTAAAGGAATTCATAAGAACAAAGGTAAACCACTGTTCCAATAAAGCAAATTTTCGAAAAATTATTTTTTTGAGGAGACTACTTCATCCATCATTTCGCACAAGTTTTTTGTCAGATTTTTGCGCGAATATTTTTCGATGTGCGTGTTTGCAGTTTGCAGTTGATTTTTTTTAAACAAATCGTAATAAATTAAAATTATTTTTTTGAGAGCCACTTCATCTTCAAAATTAATTGTAACACCTGATTGCGTTTCTTCAATAATTTGTGCGGCATCGCCATCCTTCGGTCCGATGCACAAAATGGGGCGTTGTGCAGATAAATATTCAAACATTTTTCCGGTTAAAATACTTTTCGCGTTGTGCGTATTATTTAAAACGAGCAGCAAAATTTGTGATTGTTGTTGCACTTTTACAATTTCGTTGTGCGATAAGTAATCAATTTTTTTGAGTTGTTTTTCGAGTTTAAAAAGCTCGATGTTTTTTAAAATACTGATGTCTATTTTTCCGACTAATTTTATTTCTAAATCGTTTTCAAAAGTTTTATTTTCCTGAATCAATTCTCCCAACACTTTCCAAAATGCTTTTGGATTACGGCTTTTAGCCATTGTTCCGATGTGTGCGATACTGAATTTTTTGTCTAACATTATTTTTTCGGACGATACATCATCGGAATCAAAACCATTGGTGATTACGCGAAATTTATTTTTATTTTCAGATTTAATTTTCGCATCAAAAATTATTTTTTCAAACTCTTCACTCATCGTTTTTCCAACGCTGATTACAGAATCGGCATTTTTCAGAACTTCAAGTTCCAAGCGTTTGTGCTTTTTATCTGCAAATGAACGTAACATCAAATCTTGATAAAAGTCAATGTTCGTCCAAGGATCACGAAAATCAGCTATCCAAGGAATGTTGAATTTATTTTTCAGTTGCATCGCGATAAGGTGCATGCTGTGAGGCGGTCCGCTGGAAACAATTATATGCACAGGATTTTTTTTCAAATAATCGGACAAATATTTAACAGAAGGTTTTACCCAAAATTTCCGCGCATCGGGAATAAAAAAATTTCCTCTTAACCAAACCGAAAATTTTTCGCTGTATTTCGATTTTTCGTTTTCGCTTAAAAAAGCGGCATTAATTTTTTGTGATTTTTTTTGTCCGATAAACATTTTGTAAATGCTGTAAGGTTCCCAAATAGGCTGTTTCAGCACAACAATATTTTTCGGAATATCTTTTTCGAGCGAAGCATCAATAACCGGCATTTCGCTGTTGGAAGGCGTATAAACAATCGGCTCCCAGCCAAATTCGCGCATATATTTTACAAACTTAAGCCAACGTTGAACTCCGGAACCTCCGCTTGGTGGCCAATAATACGTAATGATTAAGGCTTTTTTCATTCGGCATTTAACTTCATCTTTATAAGATAACCAGCATAACCCAAACATAAAAGTATGAGCAATGCGGAACTTGCAAAAGAAATTTTTTCGCCATCAGCATAAATAATCGGTTCAAATTTGAATTCTATTTTATGCGAACCTGACGGAATTAACATAGCACGCAACACATAATTTACTCGAATGTACGGAGAAAGTTTTCCATCTATATAAGCATTCCAGCCATCTTTATAATAAATTTCGGAAAACACAGCCAAACCTTCGTGTTGTGATTTTGAATCGTAAACTAAATCGTTTGGTTCATAAGAAAGCATTTTTATGGAAGCCGTTGTATCATCCGCTGAAGGTGTGAATCCTGAAAAATAATTTTTGAAACGTTGATCCACAATTGCTGTTTTTGCCGGATTAAAATTACTAAGTGCCATTATTTCTGAGTCAGCATTTTCTACTATTTTATAATTTGAAACGAACCAAGCATTTCCTAAAGCTTCTGTATTTAAGCGTGCTTCAGGTTGATTATCTTTGCCATTTAAAATAAAATATTTTGTATTGAGCATATCTAAAACAGACATATTATCTCTATCTATTTGATAAGTCATTAACTCATCGTAACGCTTTAATTTTGCTCCGTGATAACCGCCAATAGATTTATGAAAATAGGAAGTTCGGCTATCTTGATCAGGACGAACAGTGGTGTTAAAAACGCGGTAATCAAGCGATTTGTCTTGCATTATTTGTAAATCGGCTTGTGAAGGTTGAAACGTTTCTGCTTGTTGATGTTTGGTTTCAAAACTATTATCGTTGAGATAACGCTGATCAACACTCCACATATCTGCCAGAATGAAAACAAGTAAAGTGCCAATCATCCATTGTTTGGTTATTTTTGATTTAAAATACAACCAAAATAATCCGGCAGAAAGAGTAATAAAAATAAAGCTGCGAATAGAATCGGATCTAAAAACTTCTTTTCTGGCAAGCTCTAATTGTCCGAAAATATCTGTGAGATAAGTAGTAATTTGTGTGTCATTTACTTTCGGATTAGCTTGTTTTATTTGCTGGAATGTATTTCCAAATTCATTGCTTCCTTGAAAAGTAGAAAACGCTGAAGGCATTAAGTAGCAAAGTAATGCGATGCCTCCAGTAAAAATAAATGCCAAGAAAAAAAGTTTTTGCTTTGAAACCGGATTGCTTACAAATGGCACTTTCATTGTTTCTGTCAAGAATTTTTTATTTTTTACTATTTCATCAAGAGTTAAAACCGCAAGCAAAGGCATTGTAAATTCGGCTATTACTAATATCATGGAAACCGCTCGAAATTTATTGTATGCCGGAAAATGTGCGAAGAAAAAATCAGATAATGGATGAAAATTACTTCCCCACGAAAGCATAATCGACATTATTGTTGCGCCTAATAAAAACCATTTGAATCGTCCTTTTATGACAAATAATCCAAGTAAACAAAGAAAAAATACGATGGCTCCCACATAAACTGGTCCAGCTGTAAAAGGTTGATCGCCCCAATATTGATCCATATTTCCTACTTGTTGTTTCTGCTCGGAATTTACTTTTTCCATTGCATCTTTATTATTTCCGATAGGTGCAGAAACGCCTCCTTTAAAATTCGGAATCATCAATGTCATTGTTTCTGCTTTTCCATAACACCATTGCATCGCATAAGCTTCCGTTAATCCGCTGCTTTTATCTTGCTTGTCTAACGTTAATTCCGATTTTCCTCGTGTGGTATATTTTCCGTAATCGTAAGTTGCCCATAAATTAGTGAAGTTGGTACCAACTGCTAATATTACAGCAAAACCAAGTACTACACACGATTTTAAGAATGGAATATAGCTTTTCATTTTAATGGCATGAAACGCTTCGATGAGAACATATATCAATAACATCATCATCAAATAATAGGTAATTTGTAAGTGATTGCAATAGAGTTCGAGCGCGAGAAAAAGTGCAGTTAAAATGCCTCCTTTCCAATATTCTTTTCTGAAAACTAAAATAAAACCGGCTAAAACAGGCGCCATATAACCGATTGCGTGTGCTTCCGAATTATGCCCGACATCAATCACGATAAAAAAGAAGGAGGAAAATGCAAATGCAACAGAACCAACTACGGAAAGCCAAGTATCAATGCCAAGTGTAATTAATAAAATATAAAAACCTATCATATAAAGCAATAATAAACTTGCTGGATAAGGAATTCCAAAGCTAAAAATGTTGTCTATATAAGAAACTAAATCTGCCGGATATAAAACTGAAATTTGGTAAGCCGGCATTCCTCCAAACAAAGAATTTGTCCACAAAGGCTCTTTATGAAATTGAGTGCGATAATCTGTAATTTCTTTCGATATCCCTTTGAAATTAGTGATATCGCCTTGTTTCATTTGCATTCCATTTAACAACGGATGAAAATATGCCAATGTAATGGCGATAAAAATTACGATGGCAACAATGTGCGGAAGAAATTTTTTGAAGTCGAATTTTTGGCTCATGAAAAATTATGTTTGTGGATTTTATTTACTCAAATATAGATTACGTTCGGAGTAAATGGTGTGGAAGTATTCATCTGTTAAATCATCAATAAAATAAATGGATTCGCCAGTTGATTTCATTTCAGGACCTAATTCTTTTACTATATCCGGAAATTTTTCGTAAGAAAAAACCGGAATTTTTATAGCGTAACCTTTTTTACGTGGATTGAATTTAAAATCCTTCACTTTTTTTTCGCCTAACATAACTTTGGTAGCGAAATTTACATAAGGTTCATCATACGCTTTCGCGATAAAAGGCACTGTTCGAGATGCGCGCGGATTGGCTTCAATAATATATACCGTTTCATTTTTGATAGCAAATTGAATATTTATCAAACCAACTGTTTTCAGTGCTAATGCAATTGTTCTAGTATATTGGTCAATTTGTTGAAGCACATTTTCACTTAAATCAAACGGAGGTAAAATGGCGTAAGAATCACCGGAATGAATTCCTGCCGGCTCAATATGTTCCATCACTCCAATAATATAAACATCTGTTCCATCGCAAATAGCATCAGCTTCAGCTTCAATAGCACCTTCTAAAAAATGATCCAATAACACTTTGTTATCAGGAATATCTTGTAAAATTTTTACAACGTGTTGCTCTAATTCTTGTTCATTGATAACGATTTTCATGCTTTGTCCACCTAACACGTAACTCGGACGAACCAACAGCGGAAAGCCTAATTGGCGCGACAATTCAACGGCTTGTTCCGCATCTTCAATTACGCCAAATTTCGGATAAGGAATATTATTTTCTTTCAGCAGAGTAGAAAAACTTCCTCTGTCTTCAGCTAAATCCAACGATTTGTAATCGGTTCCAATAATTTTAATTCCGTAGCGATCTAATTTTTCAGCCAGCTTTAAAGCCGTTTGACCGCCTAACTGAACAATTACACCTTCTGGTTTTTCGTGCAAAATAATATCGTAAATATGTTCCCAAAAAACGGGTTCGAAATATAATTTGTCGGCTACATTAAAATCGGTGGAAACAGTTTCAGGATTGCAATTAATCATAATGGTTTCGTAGCCACATTCTTTAGCAGCAAGCACTCCGTGAACGCAACTGTAATCAAATTCAATACCTTGACCAATTCTATTTGGACCACTTCCGAGCACTACAATTTTCTTTTTATCAGAACGAACGGATTCATTTTCATCTTCAAAAGTGGAATAATAATAAGGTGTTTGCGCTTCAAATTCCGCAGCACACGTATCTACTAATTTATATACACGTTGGATGCCGAGTTCGGTACGTTTTTTAAAAATTTCACTTTCTTTGCATTTTAATAAATGCGCTATTTGTCTGTCGGCATAGCCTTTTTGTTTCGCTTCGTACAACAAATCTTTTTGAATAGTTTCAACCGAATAATTTTCGATTTCTTTTTCAAGGAAAACTAATTCTTCAATTTGATTTAAAAACCAAGGATCAATGCGCGTTAATTTTTGAATTGTTTTAATAGAAATTCCGAGTTTAATGGCATCGTAAATATGGAATAAACGGTTCCAACTTGGGCGTTCTAAACTTTTTAATAATTCTTCTTGATTCGTATTTTCTCGTCCGTCAGCGCCCAAACCATTTCGTTTTATTTCTAAAGATTGACAAGCTTTTTGGAGTGCTTCTTGAAAACATCTGCCAATTGCCATTACTTCGCCAACCGATTTCATTTGAAAACCTAATTCGCGATTAGTGCCTTTAAATTTATCGAAATTCCAGCGTGGAATTTTCACGATTACATAATCTAAAGTTGGTTCAAAAAAAGCAGAAGTACTTTTCGTAATTTGATTTTCTAATTCATCTAAATTATAACCAATGGCTAATTTGGAAGCAATTTTTGCAATCGGATAACCGGTTGCTTTGCTTGCTAATGCGGATGATCGAGAAACACGTGGATTAATTTCAATGGCAATAATATCTTCCGAATCATCCGGATTTACGGCAAATTGAACGTTGCAACCACCGGCAAAATTTCCGATAGAACGCATCATTTTAATCGCCATTGATCGCATTTTTTGATAAGTTGTATCTGCCAAAGTCATCGCTGGCGCAACCGTTATAGAGTCGCCAGTATGCACTCCCATCGGATCAAAATTTTCGATGGAACAAATAATAGTAACATTATCATTATTATCGCGCAATAATTCCAATTCAAATTCTTTCCAGCCCAAAACGGCTTTATCAATCAATACTTCATGAATTGGAGAAGTGTGTAAACCTCTATCTAATAATTTATCGAAATCTTCTTTTTGATAAACTACACTTCCTCCGCTGCCACCAAGCGTAAACGAAGGTCGGATAACCAATGGAAAACCGAAATCTTGGGCAATTTCTTTTCCTTCTAAAAACGAGCGACAAATTTTTGAAGGTGCCATTCCGATTCCAATTTCCTCCATTCGCTCTCGGAATTTATCACGATCTTCTGTAATTTCAATTGCATTCACATCAACACCAATCATGCGCACTCCATACTTTTTCCAAATACCCATTTCATCGCATTTCATTGCGAGATTAAGAGCAGTTTGTCCGCCCATTGTTGGAAGCACAGCATCTATTTTATTTTCTTCTAATATTTTTATAATGGAAGCAGCAGTTAAAGGCAATAAATAAATATTTTCGGCAGTAACTTTATCCGTCATAATGGTAGCCGGATTTGAATTAATGAGCGTTACTTTTATTCCTTCTTCTTTTAATGAACGTGCTGCTTGTGAACCGGAATAATCAAATTCGCAAGCTTGACCTATTACAATTGGTCCGCTTCCGATGATGAGAACTGATTTTATGGAATTGTCTTTAGGCATAGTATTTATAAGGTGCTTGAAAAAATATTTTTTGAAAAATTTTCTTTACGAAAGTAAACATTAATGAATGAGAGA
>DATLTG010000248.1:0-5920 GCA_035533735.1 Bacteroidia bacterium | reverse complement strand
TTCACGATGATAGAGTAATTCAGTAAAGAAAAACAACACATCATAATAAGTATCGACAACCTCTGCTGAATGAGTAGTACGAAGGAATGCAAGATATTCCTTCACATAATTTTTCATACAACTATAAAAATATTCCGCTGCCATTGCAGTAAAAGTATAAAATATTCATTTAGCGGAAACTTGGTATTGCTACTGAAAATACATTGGTATTACGGAAAATCAAATTGCTGATGTTAATTGAAAAATGTAAATTCGATAAAAAATATTTTTTCAAAAGAATACTTCACCAAATTCTTTTTATGAATACACCAACTCTAACCAACACCAAAAGAAGCTATCATCCTTTGGTAATTTTCTTTTACTACGCTAAACTACTATCAGCAGAGCAATTGGATCAAATTCCTAAAACGACCATTGATTATTGGAAACTTACACCTCATGCAGACATGTTTGGTTATGAATGGGTAAGTTCTTTTTATGATAATTACGAGGATTTTAATTCCATTCAAAAACATAAAATAATTTTTAAATCCGCTCGTTTGTGTTGCAAATTATTTACTGCTTTTTCGGATTTTAGTAAAGACATAAAAAGCTATACAAAGATTTTTAAAAACAATGTCGCCACTGTTATTCAAACTATTGATTACTTAGCAAAAGAAATTCCTCTTAATAAAGCTTGTAGCGTTTTTAATATTTCTACTCAAAAATTTTATCGTTTAAAAAATAAACTGTATTGTTCTGCGTCCGTTTTAAATCACTGTTTTAAAACTCATCCGCAACAACTTACTATTGCAGAATGCTCTGCCATTAAAGAAGCGATCAATGATTCCGATAACGAACGAAAAAAATTAGCAACAATATGGTACAAACTTTTGCGCGAAGGCAGATTGTTTTGTTCTCGTTCTACATTTTATAAATATGCTAACCTTGTTTCAGAACGCATAAAAAAATTGAACTACGAAAAACGAAACATTCTATTTCATCCAGCCGAATTTTTGAATACATTCATATTGACACTACATTATTGCCAACACTACACGATGGAACTGTTAGGGCGGTTATTATCAAAGATAATTTTTCAAAGAAAATCTTACATTATGGAATTGTTGATAGTGGCAGTTCTGCGTGGATTGCTAAACTTTTAGAAGAGCTATTTGTGAAATACCAATTACAAAATTATCAGAAACAAATAACGATTGTTTCTGATGGAGGTTCTGAAAACAAAGGAAGTGTAAATACTTGGTTAGAAAATTTAAATTCCCCTTTAATAAGCAAACAAACGGCTAAAACGAAGGAATTTATTTATACAAACAATGAAATTGAAAGCACTTTTAATATTTTCAAAAACGAGTTTTTATGCCACAAAGAAATCAGTGATAAAGAACACGCAAAAAAATTATTAGCAGAATTTCAATTATACAATGATAACGAACGGTATCCTTTAATGCTCTATGGATTAACACCGCAGGAAGTTTTTGACGGTGCTATAATTGATAAAAATCGTTTTAAAGAAAATATTCGACAAGCCACAAAAACAAGATATTTGAAAAACAAAGTAGGAAAATTCTGCGATATGTGTTCAGAAAAATAACTTTTCATTAAGGAAGATTAAAAATTTATACAGTCAAATTTATTTGCAGCTTATTTTTTTACGAATCAAAAAAATCAATTCCTTTTTTATTCTCTTTTCGGAAATGTTTTTTTGGAAAAAGGAAGCTAAAATCCTTATAACCTCAAAAACGAATATTCGTACCTTTTTATATCGCTTTTTCATGGAAAGTTATGCCAAAGAACTCCTTCGGAGAAATAAATTACAATAAATCCTGTTGTATTCCCGAAAAAAGAAATTCCTTACCTTTGCATACTTTAAAAAAATAAAAATGGATTTTAAGCCCGGAAAATTATTAGAGAACATTGTTGTTCCTGCTGATTTACGTAAATTAAAAGAAGAAGAATTACCGCAATTATGCGATGAGCTTCGCCAATATATTATTGATTTAGTTTCAAAAAAAGGTGGACATTTTGGCGCCAGTTTAGGCGTTGTTGAACTCACCATTGCACTGCATTATATTTTCAATACGCCTTATGATCAGTTGGTTTGGGATGTTGGTCATCAAGCTTACGGACATAAAATTTTAACCGGTCGCAGAAAAGAATTTCACACCAACCGAATTTATCATGGAATCAGTGGTTTTCCGAAACGCAGCGAAAGTGAATACGATACGTTTGGCGTTGGACACTCTTCTACTTCCATTTCTGCAGCGCTTGGAATGGCGGTTGCTTCGCATTATAAAAAAGAGGATGATCGTCAGCACATCGCTATAATCGGAGATGGCGCTATGACGGGCGGACTTGCCTTTGAAGGATTAAATCACGCAGGAATTGAGAATTCTAATTTGTTGGTTATTCTCAATGATAATTGTATGTCTATTGATCCAAATGTTGGCGCTTTACGCGAATATTTAACAGACATTACTACTTCGCATACCTATAATAAAGTGAAAGATGAAGTGTGGAATTTGTTGGGAAAAGTAAGCAAATTCGGACCTGGAGCGCGCGAAATAGTTGCGAAAGTAGAGAGCGGAATAAAAGCATCTTTACTAAAACAAAGTAATCTTTTTGAGTCTTTAAAATTTAGATATTTCGGACCCATTGACGGACACGATGTAATTCGGATGACGAAAATTTTAGCCGATTTAAAAGATATTCCCGGACCCAAAATTTTACATTGTTTAACAATGAAAGGGAAGGGATATAAATTTTCAGAAGAAGGAAATCAAACAGTTTGGCATTCGCCAGGATTGTTTAATAAAGAAACCGGAGAAATTATTAAAACAGTTTCCAAAGAACCGCAAGCTCCCAAATACCAAGATGTTTTTGGACATACCATTGTAGAATTAGCCGAAAAAAATCCGAAAATAATTGGCATTACTCCAGCTATGCCTTCAGGTTGTTCTTTAAATATTATGATGAAAGCGATGCCTGATAGAGCTTTTGATGTAGGTATTGCAGAGCAACATGCGGTTACGTTTTCGGCAGGATTGGCAACACAAGGTTTGGTCCCGTTTTGCAATATTTATTCTACGTTTATGCAACGCGCGTACGACCAAGTAATTCATGATGTTGCCATTCAAAATTTACACGTTGTTTTTTGTTTAGACAGAGGCGGAATTGCCGGTTCGGATGGCGCAACACATCACGGAGCTTACGATTTAGCTTATTTTAGATGTATCCCGAATATGATTGTTTCCGCTCCAATGAATGAAGAAGAGTTGAGAAATTTGATGTACACCGCTCAATTAGAAAAAACAAAATCTCCTTTTTCTATTCGTTATCCGAGAGGAAATGGCGTTATGCCCGATTGGAAAAAAGAATTTTCAGAAATTGAAATCGGAAAAGGCAGAACCATTAAAAAGGGCGAAGACATTGCTATTTTAACTATTGGTCATGTTGGAAATTATGCTGTGGAAGCATGTTTTCAATTAGAAAAAAAAGGCATTAACGCTGCGCATTACGATATGCGTTTTGTAAAACCAATTGACGAAAAATTATTGCACGAAGTTTTCGCAAAATTCAATAAAATTATTACGGTGGAAGATGGCTGTATAATGGGCGGAATGGGAAGTGCCGTTATTGAATTTATGACAGATCATAATTATTCTGCGCAAGTAAAAAGACTCGGTATTCCTGATAAAGTAATTGAACACGGAGAACAAATACAATTGCACACCGAATGCGGTTATCATCCCGAAGGCATTGTAAATGCAGCTATGAAGATGATTAGCATGAACAATAAAGCAATGGTCGTTTAAAAAAACGAAGCGTTAAATTCCCAAAATAATTTTTAGAAAAAAAAAGATTTTAGAAGGCTTTTAATTGCTGCCTTCAAAATTAAATTCCAAATTTTCTTCACCGAAAGTAAGTACACCGTTGCTTTCTGCTTTTTTAGAAGTAGCCACTTCTTTTGGAGTACTTTTTTTCGCTGCTTTTGAAGGTAGTAAAGTGGTTTGTCCGTTTAGTTCTAAACGCAAATCGCGCAGACACATACCGAGTAAAATGGTTTTTTTAGTATCGAGGATTGGAAACTCTACATCAAACTCATCGTGAATTGGATGTGCTTTTATGTTCATTTCAATTTTATTTTCTAAGCAAATCAGCGCAGAAATATTTTTTTCTTTTTAAAGTTACGGAAGTCATTTTTTCGTTCATGTTTTTAAATTTTTATTAAGAAGTTGTTTAAAGTTGCCGTAGTAAAATGACAGTAAAAGCCAATATATTCAATGATTTACAGTGAATTTTATTTGTTTCAAAACGTACTAAAATAGCTTTGAATGCATCTATCCAAGCATTTGTTCTTTCCACAACAAATCTACATTGTTTTTTTGAAGTTGGTAAAAAAGTGAAACTTGTTATAAGAAAAAACGTTAAAAGTTTTGTTAGAGTTGTTTTTTCTTTTATCTTAGCCTAAATTTTATTTTTGATGAAACGATTTTTTCCTTTTTTTGTTAGTTTCTTGATTTTTTCTCAGGTTTCTTATGCTCAAAATAAGGGAGTTTCTAATTCACCTTTAGTTATAAAATCAAGTGCAGATTCTCTATTGGGAACCTGCGCTTATTGCAATGGTGGTAATTTGAAAAATGCTGCTAATCCGCCAAGTCCGCTTAATGGCAGTGGCACTCTTGGAAACACTTATGATAATACAGCTTGTGGCTTAAATTATGTTTACGGAAGTGTTAAAGTTACAACTCGTTATGCAACTCCGGCAGGAAGTGGCAACCCTGCAACAATTACGATTGCTGGAATTCCAGCTAGTTGTGTTGTAATAGATAAAGCCTATTTATGGTATGATGCATCTTATACAGAAGCATCTGCTCCAGCATCAACGGTACAATTTACCAATCCGGTTCCAGCTACTGCAACATATAGTTCGGCTATTATTGGAACGGGTCCAAGTAAATGCTGGGGGGAAACTGGGACTGCTACCTATCGAACAGATATTACTGCTGCAATCAGTGGAAATGGAACCTACAAAATCAATATAACAGGTTTTTCAAATGCTAGTTCAGAAATTGACGGTGCAGCATTAATTATTATTTATAAAAATACAGCCGCTACTTACCAAGGAACTATGGTCATTGCTGATGGATGCTTGGTAAATACAGGAGCCGCAACATCTTCTTATACGCTTAGTGGCTTTACTGCATGTGCTGCAGCGCCCACGGCTTCAGCCTTTATGGTTACAGCTGATATGCAGAGTAATGTGAATGGAGGAAATCATACATCTACGTTAAATGGTGCTACTGCAACATATGTAAACAATTTTTTTAATTTTGATAAAACTGCGACAACTGTTACGAATGGACAAACAACTTCTGCTTTTTCTACTGCTGATGCCGGAGATTGTTATGCTTGGCTTTTGGTAGGTTTGTATTATCAAACTAGTTGTGTAGTATGTTCTTCCCCAACACTTACACTGACAATGTCATCAACTCCTTCTACGTGTGGTAATTCTAATGGAACAGCATCTGTAAATGCCACAGGTGGAACCATTCCATACACATATTCATGGTTGCCTGGCGGTCAAATAACAGCCACTGCTACTGGATTAAGTGCTGGCACTTATACTGTAGCAGTAAGTGATGCAAGTGGTTGTAATACTTCCTCTGATACAGTAATTGTTGCAGGATCTCCTCCAATCGTTATAACAACAAGCGCTACTGGAGTATTGTGTAATGGCAGTAGTACGGGTACAGCAAAAGCGAGTGCGACAGGCGGCACGGGTGCTTATACCTATTCATGGAACCCGACAGGGCAGACTACCCAAACAGCGACAGGATTACCAGCAGCGACCTATACCGTAACAGTAACGGATGCTAATGGCTGCACACAAACAGCCACAGCGGTGGTAACATCACCTACA
>DATLTG010000247.1:0-2510 GCA_035533735.1 Bacteroidia bacterium | reverse complement strand
TGAAAATTGAGAATGAATAATTGAGAGTTAGCAATTAGGATTTAGGAATTGAGAATGAATGGTTACTTCAAAAAAATAATTTTTCAGCGTAGCAAAAAAAAACTTTTTTAAAAAAATATTTTTTTGGAGAAAAAGATTTCTGCTACTAAAAAATACAGACAAATAAATAATGAGGAACAAAAAATGCTTATGAATAAATGGTTTCCGCTTTAAAAAAAAATTTTAAAATAAATTTGTTTTTATGTATCTAATTAGATACATTTGTATCGTAAAATCATGGCACCACAATTAATAGATAAGAACGGAGTAACTGTTTATATATACGGTAAGGAGCATAATCCTCCACATATTCACGCTTCTTATGGAGAAGACGAGGCGTTAATTGATATAAGAACAGGCAAAATTTTTGAAGGATATATTTCAAATAAAAAATTAAAAGTAGTACAAGATTGGCTGAACAAAGGAGAAACGAAACAAATAGTAGAAGAAAATTTTTACGAATTGAATCCAAGACTAAGACCAAAAGAACCAAATGAAATTAAAAAAAATAAACGAAAAACGAAAGGAGGCAAATAAAATGGAACATAAAATGAATAGACGTTTACCAAAAATTTTAAAGATAAATCGCATTGACAAAAGCAAATTAATTATCTCTGTTTTGTTTAGTGATGGCACAGATAGAATCCTTAATTTTAATGAAATTTTAAAAAAGGATTGGAAAGTTACTAAAACCGACCCTGAGTATAAATTATTAACTCCAAATGAATTTGCTAAAGTAAAGGTTGTAAATCACACTTTGTCGTGGAATAATGTAGATTTGTTTATGACAGGTAAAAATAAAAAAAAGGTAAAAGTTCCTTTTGAAGTGGGAGCTGATAGTTTGTATAAATTAAGTATAATAGATGTGAGTTTAAACCTTTCGATAGGCTCTTTATTTAAAAAGGCAAGATTAGCATTAAATTTATCACAAGAAAAAGTTGCTGAGTTATCAGGCACATCGAGTACCTATATTACGAGATTAGAAACAGATGAAGAGCATAATATGGAAATTATGACGCTGAAAAAAATAGTTGAAGCAGGTTTGCATAAACAACTTACAATTTCAATCAAATAATTTTTATTCTAAAATAAAATAAAGAAGTCCTGAATTTATCAGGACTTTTTTATTTTTGAACCAATCCGTTTTTTTAACTATTTTTATACTGTGGAAACAAGAACAAGAAATATTTTTTTTGAACGAATTTCCGTATTCGGAAACGAAAGTTTTTTTTCAGAGTATGCAACTGGTTTTAGATTCGGATTTAATGGTAAAGAGAAAGACAACGAAATATATGGTAATGGACAAAAGAGATTCTATTTTATTTGGTAAACTTACTGATACATTTTATCAATTAAGTCTTTGTATTTCGCTAAAATAACTTTACGTTTTAATTTAAGTGTAGGCGTTAATTCTCCTGTATTTACAGTCCATTCATCGGCAATTAATTCAAATTTTTTAATTTGTTCAACGTGTCCGAAATTAGGATTCAGTTTATCTATTTCTTTTTGAAAACGTCCAATTACCAATGGGTTTTTAATTATTTCCTCATTGCTTGTGTATGGAATATTTTTTACCAAACACCATTCTTTTAAGTACTGAAAAGCAGGCATAACAATAGCTCCAGCAAATTTTTGTCCATCGCCAACTACAATAAGTTGCTCAATAAAATGAGATTCTTTGCATTTATTTTCAATTGGCTGAGGTGCAATATATTTACCTCCTGAAGTTTTTAATAATTCTTTTTTCCGATCCGTAATTTTCAAATATTTTCCGTCTTCCACTAAACCAATATCTCCAGTATGAAACCATCCTTCTTTATCAATAACTTCATCCGTTAAATCTTGACGTTTGTAATAACCCAACATTACATTCGGACCTTTTACCAATATTTCGCCATCTTCGGCAATTTTTACTTCTACATCTTTTATAATAGGACCAACAGTTCCGAATTTTGCATCGCCTTTTTCGGTGGTATTTACAGAAATTACAGGCGATGTTTCAGTAAGTCCGTAACCTTCTAACACAATAATTTTTGCTGCCCAAAAAACTCGCGCTAAGCGAGGTTGCAAAGGTGCACTTCCGGAAACAATGGCTTTTATATTTCCACCCAATGCTGCGCGCCATTTACTGAAAACGAGTTTATTGGCAATACTTAATTGCAGTTCGTACCACCAACCATTTTTGCCGTTCAATTCGTATCGTAATCCCAGATTCAACGACCAATAAAAGAGTGCCTTTTTAATTCCTCGTAACTCACTTCCTGTTGCAACAATTTTATCGAAAACTTTTTCTAATAATCGGGGAACTGTTGAAAATACTTCCGGTTTTATTTCTTTTAAATTATCTGCAATTTTGTCGATGCTTTCTGCATAATAAATGGAAACGCCCAAATACATATATAAATAAGTAAGCATGCGTTCGTAAACGTGATTGATGGGTAAAAAACTCAATGCTTTTGCAGTGCTATCAA
>DATLTG010000246.1:0-3690 GCA_035533735.1 Bacteroidia bacterium | reverse complement strand
CATTTGAGAACGCTCGTCTGCATTGTATTTCAGCTTCATTGCTTTTGCCCAAATTCTGCGTGCAACGCGACCAATAACGGCATATTCTGGATCAATTCCATTGCTGAAAAAGAAAGACAAATTAGGTGCAAATTTATTGATATCCATTCCGCGACTTACATAATATTCTACGAAAGTGAAACCATTGGATAATGTTAATGCAAGCTGTGTGATAGGATTAGCGCCAGCTTCAGCAATGTGATAACCAGAAATAGAAACAGAATAAAAATTGCGAATATTTTTTTGAATAAAATATTCTTGCATATCGCCCATTAAACGCAAAGCAAATTCGGTTGAAAAAATGCAAGTGTTTTGCGCCTGATCTTCTTTCAGAATATCAGCTTGAACAGTTCCTCGAACTGCCGCAATTGTTTCGGATTTTATTTTTTCATACACCTCTTTCGGCAACACTTGATCGCCAGTAATGCCTAATAATAATAATCCTAAACCGTCATTTCCTTTCGGCAATTCTCCTTGATAGCTTGGTCGAACAGCTTTTTTAGATTTATAAATTTCTTGAATTTTTTTCTCAACTTCTTTTTCTAATTTATTTTTATGAATGTAAAGTTCACATTGTTGATCAATGGCAGCATTCATGAAAAATCCGGTAAGCATGGCAGCAGGACCATTGATAGTCATACTTACAGATGTTTTCGGATTAGCTAAATTAAAACCGCTATATAATTTTTTGGCATCATCTAAACAACAAATGGAAACACCTGCGTTTCCTATTTTTCCGTAAATATCCGGACGATGATCGGGATCTTGTCCATAAAGTGTAACACTGTCAAACGCAGTACTCAAGCGGTGAGCAGGCATTCCCAAGCTTACATAATGAAACCGTCTGTTGGTGCGTTCCGGTCCGCCTTCTCCAGCAAACATACGTGTTGGATCTTCGCCTTCGCGTTTAAACGGAAAAACTCCGGCTGTATAAGGAAATTCTCCCGGAACATTTTCTTGCAAATTCCATTTTAAAATATCGCCCCAAGCTTTGTAGCGTGGCGTTACCACTTTCGGAATTTGAGAATGTGAAAGCGATTCGGTATGTGTTGTTATTTTTATTTCTTTTCCACGAACATTGTAAGAATAAAATTCATCTTTATAAGATTGTATTTTGTTTTCCCAGTTTTCAATCAGTTTTTTATTCCGTCCGTCAAAAAATAATTTTACGCGATCGTATTCTGCCAATAATAATTTCAAAAAATCTTTTTTATCTTTTTGTGCTGATTGCAGAATTTCTTCTGCAGCATTATCGAGATTCTTTATTTCATTCAGCTTAACACCCGAAATGGATTCCATTGTTTTTAAAATGGAATATAATTTTTGAGCGATTTCACTTTGTTCGTTTACCCATTTATCGTAGTTGCGATTGTTTTCGGTAATCTCGCTCAAATAACGGGTTCTGTTTGGTGGAATGATATAAATTTTTTCCGACATTTCACCGGAAATTTTAAAATTGCTGTGTAAATCTGCGCCAGTTTTTTCCACCAATTTATCCATCAACGCTTTGTACAATTGGTTCATTCCGGGATCATTAAATTGCGAAGCAATGGTTCCGTAAACCGGAATTTTATCTTCGCTCAATTCCCATAATTGATGGTTGCGTTTGTATTGTTTTTTTACATCGCGTAAAGCGTCTAATGCGCCACGTTTATCAAATTTATTGAGCGCAATCATGTCGGCAAAATCCAACATGTCAATTTTCTCTAATTGCGTAGCAGCGCCATATTCAGGCGTCATTACGTACAAACTCATATTGCAGTGTTCGGTAATGGACGTATCACTTTGTCCGATGCCGGAAGTTTCCAAAATTATCAAATCGAAATCGGCTGCTTTAACAATATCAACAGCTTCTCTTACGTATTTTGATAAAGCCAAATTACTTTGGCGAGTTGCCAATGAACGCATATACACACGATCATTCCGAATCGCATTCATTCGAATACGATCGCCTAATAATGCTCCGCCAGTTTTTCGTTTTGAAGGATCAACAGAAATAATAGCAATGGTTTTGTCTTTAAAATCAATTAAAAATCTGCGAACTAATTCGTCAATTAAAGAAGATTTTCCGGCTCCACCAGTTCCTGTAATTCCAATAACAGGTGATGTTTTAGCTTGTTTTGAAGTTTCGGATTTTTTTAATATTTCGGGATAAATTTTTAGAAATTCAGTAGGATTATTTTCGGCAGAAGAAATTAAACGTGCAATAGCTCCGAAATTTTTTTCTTTCAAATGATTGATTTCTCCGTTCAAATGAAAGCCTGTAGGGAAATCGCATTTCATCAACATATCATTTATCATTCCTTGCAAACCCATTGCACGACCGTCATCCGGAGAATAAATGCGGCAAATACCATATTTTTGAAGCGCCTCAATTTCGGAAGGAAGAATAACACCGCCACCGCCACCAAAAATTTTAATGTGTTCGCAGCCTTTTTCTTTCAGCAAATCGAACATGTATTTAAAATATTCGTTGTGTCCGCCTTGATAGCTGGTCATTGCAATGGCATTAGCATCTTCCTGAATGGCACAATTCACCACATCTTGAACGCTTCTGTCGTGTCCTAAATGAATCACTTCTGCGCCAGAACTCTGAATAATTCTGCGCATAATATTTATGGCAGCATCGTGTCCGTCAAATAAAGAAGCAGCCGTTACAATGCGTATTTTATTTTTAGATTGATAAGGTAGTACTGGTGTCATTTCGCTCGCTCTGAAAAATTATTTTTTAGCTTTCAAAGATAGAATTTAGAGCGGATTAAAGCAAGTGAATAGAATTTGGGTTTTTGAATAAACAATAATTTGTTAGATTTACTTCTGTAAAAACGTTGAATTCAATGAAAATTAAAATTGTTTTGATACTTATTGTGTTAATTGGGTTGTTTATTTCTAAAATAGATTCGAAAATTTTTGTTTTAAATAAAAAATATTTTTCAGCCCAAATTGATGAACAAAAATATGAAGATTCAATCGCTGACATCAAAATAAATGATGATAATTTAGGAGATACTATTTTGAAGCCTCTTAGGTTAATAACTACTAAAGATTCTATAATTGTTAAATATGATTTTAGCTCAAGAGTCTATTTTGTTATTGGATTTAGAGAATTACGAAGGATTTGTGTAAAAGATACCTCTCAATGGGAGCCTGAAGGATTTAAAAAAGTCTTGAAAATTTTAGATAAAAAGTCAAAACATAAAAAAGATACCATATTAGTCAAAAAAATGGATTATAATTTTGATGAGATAGTGGCATATTTGTTACGAAGAGGTCTTGTTAAAATATATGATAAACAAAATAAAATTTATGTAGATACTGTTTATAGTAGAATTGAAAGATATGGAAGCACAGCATCGAGATTTTATTATTTTAAAGACGGCAGAACTTTTTATTCTGATTTAGTATTGATTGGAATTATTGATAATCAATCTCCTCTTGTTCCTGGACCAATGACACATAAAATACATTATTTAGAATACGAAAAAGAAGCTGAAAAACTTCGTGAAATTGGACAGTAAATAATGAAGTTGTTTAAAGTTGCCGTAGTAAAATGACAGTAAAAGCCAATATATTCAATGATTTCCAGTGAATTTTATTTGTTTCAAAACGTACTAAAATAGCTTTGAATGCATCTAGCCAAGCATTTGTTCT
>DATLTG010000245.1:0-11311 GCA_035533735.1 Bacteroidia bacterium | reverse complement strand
TTCCAGTTCCTAATATTTTTCCGCCTTTATCAAAAAAAGAAGCATCCAATTCTACATAATCTTTAAGGTCATTACTATTATTTCTTACGACACAATCAATAGTAACAGCACCCTGAACGTCAGGATTCCATTTTATTCTTTTTTGCAATATTTGAATGTCTGGTGCTGTTTGTTGTGGTGGAGTTACGACAACGGGAGTGCTTGATGTATTTTGTTCAGGTTGAACGTTATTTCCTCCACTATTCTTATTTGATAAATTTGCAATAACTACTAATGCAAAAAATGCGGTTATTGCTATTTTCCATCCTTTTTTGATGATTGTATTTTTCCATAACGCATATAGCCCTATTGGGAAAAAGACAATGCAAAGCAAAGTTACTAACCATTTTTTTTGATACCATTCGTTTTTTTGTTCGCTTGTTTCCATGTTTTTTAGTGTTTTTTTTGTTTTAGTACGTACAAAAAATCAGCGTGAGCATTTGCCAAAACGAGGTAGAGGTATTAGGATACCCGATACACGAAATAAGCAACACTCACGCTTTACGTGAGCGTCTCGCTTATAACTTTGTGTATCTTGAATTTCCTAATTTTCTACCTCACAAATTATAGCTTAACGCTAAAAATTTTATATGTCTTTTTTTTACATAAATTAATTTTAAATTGAGACCAAAGGTAAAAATTTATTTAAACCTTAGAATTGTGGTTGGAGGATAATTTAATTATTCAATTCTAAGTTTTCTTTGAATTCCTGCTAATTGTCTGAGTTCGTCATCTGTTAATTTTGAAACATCAATTTTGTTATTCTCACAGTCAATAGTGTCCTTTGCCTCTAACCTTATATTTTGAAGTTTGGGTAGTCCGTAGGACAATAGCTTTTCATAAAATTGCCAACGGTCTTTCGGCTCAAGGGTTATAAAATCATTTTGTAATAACTTCCAGTTATCTGAAAGAAAATCGTTAATTTTTTTTCTCAAATCTGCTGTTACCTTATTTGTACTTCCTTTAGGTCTTCCCTCTGGATTATTTGTATTTCCTCTCTTTAGTCCCATATTTTGTATTTTTTTGTTGTTTACAAAAATTACTTGTATTAGAATCGTTTTTATTTGCCTCCTGTTGTTTTCTTGTCGGTATGAAACTCATTTGTCCAGTCAATAATTATAGGTTCAGATTGAGTATTCATCTCAATTTGTTGTTTCGGTTTGCTAAAGCGATATTCAAAAAACAGTTTAATGTAGTTAAATTCGCCCGATTTTACGCCTTTTTCAAGTGCTTCAAATGCTTTGGCATCCAATGGGCTTAAAAGCTCAATTAATTCAATTTCTGAGGCTTTTGGCTTTCTGCCTTGCCCTCTGTTTTCTCCGGTCTTTGCACCGTTATATTTTCGTTTGTCCATAGATTAAAAAAGATTAATTATTTAATTATTGTAGTATTGTTTTTAATTCCTGTAATCGGTTGAGGTGTGGTAAAAATATTCTGTTTCCGTTATTTCCTTTCACGGTGGCAAAGTGGCTTTCAATAAATTTTGCACAATCGGTAATTGTACTGCATTTATTCAGCTTTACGGGTTGGGTTGGTAGTTCAATACTTGCAAAGTAGTTTTCAAGTTCTGTAATATCCTGTTCCCAGCTTTCGGACTTCGCTTTTTCGGTTTTATTGAAATAGCAAGTTTTTTCAATCGGTTCAAAGTGTTTTTCCTCAACCAATGGCTGAACGGCTGTGAACTTTTTAATGTTAGGTTTTGTTCGGTTTTCAGATTGTACAAATTCCTTGTAATTAAATTTTATCAAATAGTCGGCTAAATCTAAGCCCTGCTTTTTTTCGGCTTCGGTGGCTTTGCGTTCCAATAAATCGGAAACTGTAAATGTAGCAATGTGAGATAATTCCTTTGCCTTTTTGCTCCATTTTTCAAAACCATTCAAGTCGGGAAATAGTGTAACGGTTCGCCCCTTTAGTATGCTGCACTTTTCAGCGTTCAGGTTGGTAAGGCTGCCAACGGCAACCCAAATAAACTTGGGTAAATAAACGCTGGCAATTACAGCCGTTTTTTCGCTTTCAACTATCGCAACGGGTTTTGTTTTATCAATTAATAAGTGTTCCCCAAACAAACATTGTTTTAATTCAAAATCGGTCTGTTTAAGAACTGAATGTACCCAGTTAATATGATCGAATGGCTTTTTTACTCTTTTACCAATAACGGCATCATAAAGTATTATTTTACCAGCTCTAATTTTGCCCTGTTTGTCAATTTGCCAAAACACAGTTGCCCCGTTCCAAAATTTTGATGTACCAATAAAATATTTTTCAATAAGTCTGTTTAAAATTTCAGTACCAAACAAATCGGAAAAGAATTTTACAAAATTATTTTCGTTATGCAGTTGCAAACTTTTTTTAAATACATCTACCGGAATAAATGAAACAGCTTTTTTTAAAGTGTCGGATTTTGTCGATTTTTTGAATTGCTTTGGTTGTGGTGTATCAAATGAAATATTGTTATCCTGAAAATATTGTTTTGGCGTATAATGATAACCGCAATTAACTGAACGTTCGCACCGCCCTACATTAAAATTAATATGTTCGCCAGTTTCTGTATCAATATAACGGGTAAAAGTTTTATTCCTTTGCTGGCAATCGGGGCAATAGTAACGGGTGTTCATTCCTTTGTATGGCTCTAAAATGTATCTATATTCATTCATTTTTTTATCTTTTTGGTGTAACAGGTGTAACACTTGTAACAGGGCGTTACAGTTGTTACAATGTGTTACAGTCTTTTAAAATTCTGCTTACTTTCATGTGAGAAATTCCCAGTTCAGCCCCTATTTCTCGAAGGCTTCGCCCTTGTTGCTTTAATTCGTTTACCTTTTCTTTTTGGTTATCTTTATCCTTTTCGGTGTGTTGTTTCAAGTGTTCCCATTCCTTACCGAAATTCACAAACTCAAACAATAGGAAATTTAGAGGCTTATCAATTTGACAAACACAAACGTTTTCAGCATCGTAAATTTGTTCGGTATTGCGTTGTTTAATTTGTTTGAGGTATCGTATATTTTTATCTGTATGACTTTCACCGATCGAAAAGGAACTATCACAAAAATTAATTAGCATCTTGCTACCTTGTAAATCATTTCGGGTAATTGGTTTCGATAAGTCCCGTTTTGGCGTGTGTGCAAGTGCCAAAATAGATAGCCCGTATTTGTTTTTTAATGCTTTCAAATGTTTCATTAATGGCAAAGCATCTTTAGCTTTTTCCGTTTCATTTTTCAAGTAAGTAAGATTATCAATAATTAGAATTTTTGCACCTGTTTCAATAATAGAACGTTCCAATGATTGATTGAGAAAATTTTCAAACGTTCCGTTTTCAGGAATTTCAGCATCGGGGTTTATTTCTGTACGTAAAAAGTTTTTATCCCATTCGTAATGCTGTTCAAACTTTAATGAATATCGGTTTTCAAATTGTTTGTCGCTTAATTCAAAATCGAAATATAAAATCGGTTGTTTTTGGGTTTCCAATTTAAAGCCTCGTATCTGTTCGCCTTTGCTTATGCTGTTTCCAATTTGCACAGCTAAAATTGACTTGCCTAAATTAGTGTCAGCAAATAAAATACAGAGTTCACCTTCAAACCAAAATTCACCGAAAAGCATTTTTGGAATTGGTCGGGTTTTCGCCTGTTCAATCCAACGACTGGCTGTTTTAACTGTAAATAGTCCTTTGCTTTCTTTAGCTTCATTGCCTTGTTTTATTAGCAGTTCAGCTTCGTTTTTAATCTCATTAATCCCGATTCCAAATTTATCAAATTCAAATTTCGGTTTTATTGTATCGTTAGTTTCCATGATAAGAAAAAGCCCCTCCATTAGCCGAAATAAAGATTAATAACGATAATATATCGGGACTTATAGAAAGCCGAGCAGCAAACAGAGCAATACATTGTACGTTGGTGTTTTTATATTGGAATGCTTGTAAAAATGCTTCTACTTTTGTATATTTGTCTTTCTTAATCAACAAATTATTTTCGGAGGTAAATTTATGTTTGTTCATAATTTACTTCCTTTTTTAAGAGTTACAAATGTGGCTGCCTTACTTTCCAGTTCTTCTGTGGTAGAAGTGGTCTTTGATAGAAGAAATAAATCTACCCAAACTTTTGAGAAGAAAATAGTTTTTCCTAATGGCTTACTGAATTTCAGAGTGCCATCACTTGTTTTTTTGTAAATGTAGGACTTACTCCAACCTGTATAAGTTGATAAATCCTGAATGGTCATAATGTTTTTTTCCATTTTCTTAATTTTTAAGATTAATAAATGGACAAGCGCTTATCCTTGTTGTTATAACTTTTTCAAAAGTAATGTAGGGATGAAAGTATAACACTACCAAAGGAAAAAAGGGGTAGAGTTAGGGTAAGAAAGGTAGTATCGAAAGCCCTATTAATAAAGGGAAGTTAAAAAAAATATTTTTGGAATATTATTTTATAAAAGGGTAGCTTTCAAAGATTTCATTTATTGTATCCTTGTCTTTTGTACGTATTTGTTTGGCATTTTTTATTTGAGAGTGGGTTAATTTATTGCCATTGTGAGTAAAACAGTATGCTGCTATTTCATACTTTCTTTCAAAAGGAAATTTTTTAATAAAATATCTTAATGATGCAATGCTTTTAATCCAGTCAATCGGTTTGACTGTTTCTAATAAAGCATTTTGAAATATCTTTAAAAATTTAGCTGATGTTGTATCGGTATTCAAATAAACAATACCGCCATTGCTATTCCTTAGTTTATCAAATAACGTACTTACATGCTCGAACTTCTCTCTTGATTGGTAATTAAAGCTGTGTGTAGGAGTTATTTCTATCCCTTTTTTAGTATCTACTTTGGTTTCAACATTAGCAAAGCCGTTAGCAATTTCATCTTGAATAAATGCAAGAATATCAGTAAAAGGCTCATAATAATTTACATTAGTACCCATGCCACCATATATTCCATAATACGAAATAGCCTTTGTATATTTTTTTTTAGCTTCGCTTAAATATTGTAAGTATTCATTATTGGGTTGATTTGACTTTTCAATAAGTGCACTTTCTTTAAAGGAACTTAAACTTGTACAATAAAAATAATCCTTATCAATATGGGAATCCCAATAGCGTAATCGCTTTTGATTTTCTGGTGAATTTTCATTTTGTATTCTTAGCTCCTCTTTTTCCTGTTCTTGTTCCTTTAGTGCCATAGCTACATTCATTTTAACAGGTTTAACGATTACTTTTTCTTTAGTAGGTTTTAAAGGTTTTTTAGCAACTATCTTTTTTGCCGGTTTTATCTTAACAGGTTTAGCTTTTGACGATTTCTTTGACATTGTTTTAAATTGTTAAATCAGGAATTTTATTTACAGCTTCTCTTTTTTTCTCATCAATTATTTTTGCATAAATCTGTGTAGTTTTTAGTTCCCTATGTCCTAAAAGTTTTGATAGGGTATATATTTCCGTTCCAAAAGTTAATTGCAATACTGCAAATGAATGCCTTGCACAATGGAATGAAATATATTTTGTTATCCCTGCTTTTAATACCCATCTTTGTAATTCAAAATTGTGATAAGAAGTATATCTTAATCCAGTAAATACAATATCATCGTGCTTTCCTTCTTTGCCTAAATATTCTCTTGCTTGTTCTGAAATGTCAAGGTATTGCAGTCCTTTTGTTTTTTGTTGGTGAAATGTAATTTTATAACCAGTATCATTTTTTTGCACCTCTGACCATTGTAATTTTTGAATATCTGACCACCTCAAACCAGTTAAGCAGGAAAATATAAAAGCATTTTTCAAATCTTTATATTTACACTCAGTTTTTACAAGGGCTTTCAGTTCATTAAGGGTTAGATATTCTCTTATGCTTTCTTTAACCTTTGGTTTTTCAATATTCTTTGCAGGGCTTCTTAAAATTATTTCTTCATCAACTGCTTTATTTAAACAAGCTACTAATTTTGCAAAATAAGATGCAGCACAAGCAGAGGATAAATTTTTACCGCTTTTCCCATCTTTTGACTTTGTCTTTGCTTCATTTAATAAATAATCTTTAAACCCTTCACAAAATTTTTTATCTACGTCTTTAAATGTTACTTCTGTACCTGTAAACTTAATGAGGTGCTTTAATGCACTATCCCAATTTCCATAATTTCCAGCACTCTGTTTTCTTTTTTCAGTTAGTTCTTTAAAGTATTCAATAAAATTTGTTGATTGCTTAAAACCGCTTGTAAAACCATACTGACCATTTTGTATTTCCAATTCTCTTTTTGCTTTTATATTTTCAGCAAGTTTTAAAGTTTCTTTGTTATGCTGTTTATCAATAGGAGTTCTTGGTTTGTCAATTAGGTAGAGGTTTAAATATTCATAGGCTCTATTGCCTGTTATACTTCCATCAGCTTTTTTTATAGTGCCTTTGTAGATTTCAAGGTAAAGAGAAATTTTGCCTTTTTTACTATGCTTCCTTTGTCTTAAATGAATTTTCATTTTTGTTGCTATTTGTTGCTAACTGGATACAAAGATACAAATTAGCAACAAATAAAAGCAGATAAACAACAAACAATAGAAATTAAAAACAAATAGATGCCTTTGAAAGGCTACAATAGAAAGGAAAAGGAAATAAAGAGAAAACTACTTTACTTTCCATGACAATTTTTAAATTTTTTTCCGCTTCCACATGGACAAGGTTCGTTACGACCTGTTTTTTGTTCTACACGCACTGGTTGTACTTTCGGTTGTTCTTCTTGTTGTGGTGTTCCAGGTTCTCCACCGCTTCTGCTGGTTTTTAAACGACTTCTATCTTCACGTTGAGGCATGCGTTGTTGTGTCGGAATTTCATTCATTAAATCTCCTTTTATCAAAAAAGAAATAGCTTCTTTATAAATTTTAGTAATCATTAATTTGAATAATTCGAAGGATTCAAATTTATAAACCAATAAAGGATCTTTTTGTTCATACGAAGCATTTCGAACAGATTGTTTTAAGTCGTCCATTTCGCGCAAATGTTCTTTCCATTCTTCGTCAATCATGGCTAATATTACCGATTTCTCGAAGGATAAAACCAATTCTTTTCCTTTGTTATCGTAAGCTTTTTGAAGATTAAATAATACTTTAATATTTCGTTTTCCATCCGAAAGAGTTAAAAACAAATCTTCATACTGATAAGCTGGGTTTTCGTGCACATTTTTTATGGTTGGAAAAACTTTTGTAGCAATAGCCGCACTTTTTGTTTTGTATTGTGCAGCTGCTTTATCGTACACTTTTTTGCCAATTTCGGTAGCTTGTAAATCAGCAAATTCAGTATCAGAAACAGGAGATTCGAGCGAAAGTAAACGAATTAATTCCATTTTAAATCCTTCGAAATCTTGCGTTTCGTGATATTCATCTGTAATATTTTCGCTCACATCCGTCATCATATTTGCAATATCAATGGAAATGCGTTCGCCATAAAGAGCGTGTTTACGTTTGGTATAAATAACTTCACGTTGCGCATTCATTACGTCATCGTATTCGATAAGTTGCTTACGTGTACCGAAATTATTTTCTTCCACTTTACGTTGCGCACGTTCAATGGATTTAGTAATCATTGAATGTTGAATCACTTCACCTTCTTTCAAACCCATCCTGTCCATTAATTTGGCAATACGTTCCGAACCAAAAAGTCGCATCAAATCATCTTCTAAGGAAACAAAAAATTGAGTAGAACCTGGATCTCCTTGTCTTCCTGAACGTCCGCGCAACTGCCTATCCACGCGTCTGGATTCATGACGTTCCGTACCAATAATTGCTAAACCTCCTGCTTCTTTTACACCTGGTCCCAATTTAATATCCGTTCCACGACCAGCCATATTGGTAGCAATAGTAACGGTTCCCGGTCTTCCGGCTTCAGCCACGATATCCGCTTCTTTTTGATGTAATTTTGCGTTGAGAACGTTGTGTTTAATTCCGCGTAATTTTAATGTTCTGCTTAATAATTCAGAAATCTCAACGGAAGTTGTACCCACTAAAACCGGACGTTTTGCTTCTACACATTTTACAATTTCATCAATAACAGCATTGTATTTTTCGCGTTTGGTTTTGTAAACCAAATCTTCCATATCTGCTCTCGCAATCTTTCTATTGGTAGGAATTACGACAACATCCAATTTATAAATATCCCAAAGTTCGCCAGCTTCTGTTTCTGCAGTTCCCGTCATACCTGCTAATTTATTGTACATCCGGAAATAATTTTGCAAAGTAATAGTTGCGTACGTTTGAGAGGCATCTTCTACTTTTACATTTTCTTTTGCTTCTAATGCTTGATGTAAACCGTCCGAATATCTTCTGCCTTCCAAAATACGACCTGTTTTTTCATCAACAAGTTTAATTTTGCCATCCATCACTACATATTCCACATCTTTATCATATAAAGTATATGCTTTTAATAATTGATTGATAGTATGCACCAATTCTGATTTCACGGAAAAATCTCGAAGCAATTCATCTTTTTGTTTGGCTTTTTCTTCGATGCTCGCATCCGATTTTTCAATTTCTGCGATTTCTCCTCCAACATCCGGTAATACAAAAAACTTAGCATCTTCGCTGGAAGTAGCTAATAAATCGTATCCTTTTTCGGAAAGTTCAATGGAATTATTTTTTTCATCAATCACAAAAAATAATTCTTCATCGGCAACGTGCATTTCTCTTTCTTGATCTTGCAAAAAATAATTTTCTGTCTTTTGTAAAATCGCTCTAATTCCCGGTTCACTTAAATATTTAATGAGCGCTTTATTTTTTGGTAACCCTCTGTAACAACGAAATAACGCCAATCCGCCTTCTTTTTCTTTTCCTTCAGCAATTAATTTTTTTGCATCCGCTAAAGCGGTATTGATATAAGATTTTTGCGCATTTACTATTTTTTCTATTCTGGGTTTCAACGCTTGAAATTCATGCTTATCGCCTTTAGGCGTTGGCCCGGAAATAATTAATGGAGTTCGCGCATCATCAATTAACACAGAATCTACCTCATCCACAATGGCGTAATTGGGAGTACGTTGAACCAAATCTTCCACGCTGTGTCCCATGTTATCACGCAAATAATCAAAGCCAAATTCGTTATTGGTTCCGTAAGTGATATCAGCCAAATAAGCTTGGCGTCTTTCGGGCGAATTGGGTTCGTGTTTATCAATACAATCCACAGTTAATCCGTGAAATTCAAAAATAGTTCCCATCCATTCCGAATCTCGATTCGCTAAATAATCATTTACAGTAACTAAGTGAACACCTCGTCCCGAAAGGGCGTTGAGGTACATTGGCAATGTAGCAACCAATGTTTTTCCTTCACCAGTTGCCATCTCTGCAATTTTTCCATCGTGCAAAACAATACCACCAATAAGTTGTACATCGTAATGCACCATATCCCATTTTACTTCCGTTCCTGCGGCATTCCAAGTATTGCTCCAATTGGCTTTATCGCCTTTTATTTTAACACTTTCTCTGTTAGCTGAAATATTTTTGTCCATTTCAGAAGCAGTAACTTCAATAGATTCGTTTTCTTTAAAGCGTTTAGCCGTTTCTTTTACTACCGAAAATGCTTCAGGCAGAATTTCATCTAACGTCTTTTTTATAGTTTCGGTAATTGTTTTTTTGAGTTGATCAATCTCAGCGTAAATTTTTTCTTTTTCTTCAATAGATAATTCGTCCGAAAATTCAGCTTGTTTTGAAAGTTCTTCGCTACGCGTTTCATCAGCTTTTATTGCTTCCGCGATGCGTTGTTTAAATTCTTGTGTTTTCGCGCGCAGTGCATCATTGCTTAATGCTGCTATACTTGGATATGCTTTTTTAATTTCATCAAGAATGGGATGTAATGTTTTTAAATCTCTGTCGGATTTATTACCAAATATTTTCGAAATGGATTGGGTGAATGATTCTAACATGGAATGCTTTTTATGATAAATAATTTTAGGAGTGCAAATTTAGTTTAATTTTTGAAGTGAGAAAAGTAAAAAAGAGAGATTAAAAATAAATTGAGAATGGAGAATTGTCAATTGAAAATGTTGAATGATAAATGTTAAATTGAATTTTTTTATGTTTCAAAAACATTTTTGAGGAAAACGGTCATTCCCTCCGAAGGACTCCTTACGGAGAACTTGATTCGGAATCTGTGCGAGAGAATTTTGTAATTTTTTTTATTTGCTTTTTATCTTGATATAAAAAGCAACAAAAACATCAAGGCTTGGATTCATTGTTTCTTTTTTCCTTCGTAAAGACTAACTTTTTCGGGTGATTTCCTCGCAGGCTCGGAACTTCCCGAAAATAGTAAGCCTTTACTTTGAAAAAACTTACAATGAATCCTATGCCGTTTTAAAACTTTTTTTAACGCGAAGCCGTCATTCTTAACTTGATTCAGATTTGAAAGTTAAAAAGTTTAAAGTTTGAAAGTTTAGAAGGTTATTTAGTATGACAAATCGTTTACGTCATTACCTAAATTACATCATCACTTCATCACAAAAATAATTTTCAATTCTCCATTATCAATTTTCAATTATTTTACGGCTTATTGTATCACAAACTTACCATCTGAAAGCAACATTCCGTTTTTAGATAAAATACGATACAAATAAATTCCTTTAGATGTTGGGTTAATATCTATATTAGTAGTAACAGGGTTTAGCTTACACTTATAAATTTTTTGCCCAAGCATATTGTAAATCTCTACGTATTCATCCTCTTTTAGTACCGTTTTTGAAGCTATGGTAAACCTGCCGTTACTTGGGTTTGGGTAAAGCGTATAAAGATTTGTTGTTTTTGCCAACTCCTGCACTCCCGTATAAACACAACCTGTGCTATCTGCACAGCCAAGACTATCTGTTTTTACAACCCATGTGTTTGCTGGGTGGTTATAATTATAACCTGCTGCAACATAACCTCCATCTGCTGTAGGTTGCACATCAATAAGATAATAGGTATCACTTACAGGTAAATTATAATATCTCAACCATTTTTGATTTCCAAGAGAGTCTGTTTTTAAAATACAACCATTGATGGTAGAATCTCCAATTCCACATGCAATAATATCTCCATTGGCTAATTCTCGTGGCATGGCTAAAACTGCAAAGCCCTCATCCATAACAGGGAGTCCGTACGTCTTTGACCAAACCATATTACCTGCATCATTCAATTTTTCCATAAATAACACGGGAGAAGGATAAGTATAAGGTGGATTATATGGTTTTGTATTTTGAGCTCCACAAACAAGATAGCCTCCATTTTTTAAAGAGGTAATACCTCCAAATATGGCATCACAAAAAGGATCTAAAATAATTTTCGTCCATTGT
>DATLTG010000244.1:0-2317 GCA_035533735.1 Bacteroidia bacterium | reverse complement strand
ACAGATAATCTGTGTATAAATCTAATAATCCTTGCATATAGCAAAGCTATTATGCTATCAAAGAATCTATTTATGTATTTTAAATAGTTATGAATAACCGATGGTTAATTTTGCGTAACATGAGTTAGAAAGTATAGTAGCCTTTATGTTTTGGATGTTAAATGGATTTAAAGGAGAATTTAAAAGCTATTTGGCGCACGATGACGAAAAACGCAAATCGCTAAAAAACAGTACTATGGGGATAATAATTTTGATACTTCTATTTATTATTTATACCATAGTATTCAAAATATCTTCTATAGAAAAGTAAAATAAATTTTCACGAAAAAAAAGTTTTCAAGCTGAACTTGATTCAGAATCTGCGCGAAGGAAAAAAAATCTGAAAATTTATTTTTCTCCCCAATTTTTTACCGCTTTAAATTCCCAAAAAACATTTCCTAAAAAAACCGGCTCGATTATTTGCAGGTATCCCCTTTTTTAGGTAATTTTGTACTCAGTTTAGATTTAATCTAAATAAGAATTGCATATATAAACTTGAAATTCAAATAGTTATGATAACAGTTTCAGAAAATGCCAAACAACACGCTATTGATCTTATTCTGCAAGAAAACCGTCCTGCCGACAGTTTTATTCGCGTTGGTGTTGAAGGTGGAGGTTGCTCCGGTTTATCGTATAAATTAGAATTTGATAATCAACTGAAAGAAGGCGACCAAGTGTTTGAAGACAAAGGTATTAAAGTAGTAGTTGACAAAAAAAGTTTTCTTTATCTTGTTGGAACAGAGCTTGATTATTCGGGCGGATTGAACGGTAAAGGTTTTGTATTTATTAATCCAAATGCAAGCAGAACTTGTGGTTGCGGAGAATCATTCTCCGTTTAAACGTTCAAAAGTTACAAAGTTTGAAGGTTGGCACACAAATTTAACATTATAACTTTTCAACCTTACAACAAATAAAAAAATGGCAAACGAGATTTTAGAAGAACGAATTAATCAAGAATACAAATACGGTTTTGTTACCGATATTGAAGCCGACAATGCGCCAAAAGGCTTGAATGAAGATATTATCCGTTTCATTTCTGCGAAAAAAAACGAACCGGAATGGTTGTTAGAAAATCGCTTAAAGGCATTACGTTATTGGTTAACATTAGAAGAACCAAAATGGGCACACGTTACTTATACCAAACCAAATTTTCAGGATATTATTTATTACTCGGCTCCAAAACCGAAAAAAACATTGAATAGTTTAGATGAAGTAGATCCTGAATTATTAAAAACATTTGGAAAATTAGGTATTTCAATAGAGGAACAAAAACGCTTAAGTGGCGTTGAAAGTCGCATTGCTGTTGATGTTGTTATGGATAGTGTTTCTGTAAAAACAACATTTAAAGAAACCTTAGCGGAAAAAGGAATTATTTTTTGTTCGTTCAGTGAAGCCGTTCAAGAACATCCAGAATTGGTTAAAAAATATATGGGTTCCGTAGTTCCGCATACCGATAATTTTTATGCGGCTTTAAATGCAGCTGTTTTCACAGATGGTTCATTTTGCTACATCCCGAAAGGCGTACGTTGTCCAATGGAATTATCTACTTATTTCAGAATAAATACTGCCGGAACCGGACAATTTGAACGTACCTTATTAATTGCGGATGAAGATGCTTACGTAAGTTATTTAGAAGGTTGCACTGCTCCATCACGTGATGAAAATCAGTTGCATGCAGCGGTTGTAGAATTAATTGCGCATAAAAATGCAGAGATTAAATATTCAACTGTTCAAAACTGGTATCCTGGCGACAAAAACGGAAAAGGTGGCGTATTTAATTTCGTTACAAAACGTGGAATTTGCTTGGGCGATAACGCAAAAATTTCTTGGACACAAGTAGAAACCGGCTCCGCAATTACGTGGAAATATCCTTCCGTTATTTTAAAAGGCGATAATTCTGTTGGAGAATTTTATTCTGTTGCCGTTACCAACAATTATCAACAAGCTGATACGGGAACCAAAATGACACATCTTGGAAAAAACACGCGTTCTACCATTATTTCAAAAGGAATTTCTGCCGGCTTTAGTAATAACAGTTACAGAGGTTTGGTACGCATTTCGAAAGGCGCGAAAAATGCACGAAATTTTTCTCAATGCGACAGCTTATTAATGGGCGATAAATGTGGAGCACACACATTTCCGTATATCGAAATAAAAGATAAATCTGCCATTGTAGAACACGAAGCAACTACTTCAAAAATTGGAGAAGATCAATTATTTTATTGCAATCAACGAGGTATTGAAACGGAAAAAGCAATCGGATTAATCGTAAACGGAT
>DATLTG010000243.1:0-3230 GCA_035533735.1 Bacteroidia bacterium | reverse complement strand
TCTAAAGACAAATTAAATTGATCTTCCCAACGAAATTCAAAACGCGCTTTACTCAACGCATTGTCTCGGATTTGCGCTCCCGGATGACCTTTTGCTAAATCAGCTGCATGTGCTGCAATTTTATAAGTAATCACTCCGTCTTTTACATCTTTTTTATTCGGCAAACCGAGATGTTCTTTAGGAGTAACATAACACAACATTGCACAACCAAACCATCCAATCATGGCAGCGCCAATGCCCGAAGTAATGTGATCGTAACCAGGAGCAATATCAGTAGTTAAAGGACCTAAGGTATAAAATGGCGCTTCCTGACATTCCTGTAATTGCTTTTCCATATTTACTTTTATCAAGTGCATCGGCACGTGTCCCGGACCTTCAATCATCGTTTGCACATCATGTTTCCAAGCAATTTTTGTCAGCTCGCCCAACGTTTCTAACTCGCCAAATTGTGCAGCATCATTGGCATCTGCAATAGAACCCGGACGCAATCCATCGCCTAATGAAAACGCCACATCGTAGGCTTTCATAATCTCACAAATTTCTTCGAAATGCGTGTATAAAAAATTTTCTTTGTGATGCGCCAAACACCATTTTGCCATTATAGAACCTCCACGAGAAACAATTCCAGTAACGCGTTTTGCCGTTAATGGAACGTAACGCAACAATACTCCGGCATGAATGGTAAAATAATCAACACCTTGTTCTGCCTGTTCTATCAAAGTATCTCTGAATAATTCCCACGTTAAATCTTCTGCTTTTCCGTTAACTTTTTCGAGTGCTTGATAAATAGGAACCGTTCCGATTGGCACCGGAGAATTCCGAATAATCCATTCGCGTGTTTCGTGAATATTTTTCCCGGTAGATAAATCCATCACGGTATCTGCTCCCCAACGACAAGCCCACACAGCTTTTTCAACTTCTTCTTCGATACTGGAAGTTACTGCACTGTTGCCGATATTCGCATTTATTTTTACTAAAAAATTTCTTCCGATAATCATCGGCTCGCTTTCCGGATGATTTATATTATTAGGAATAATGGCGCGTCCCATTGCAATTTCGTTGCGCACAAATTCGGGCGTGATATGATTTTTAGGCGTATTGGCGCCAAAATTATTTCCTGCATGTTGAAAATAAATAGGATTTTTTTCCCTTTCCTTTGGAGAGGGATTATGGGTGAGGTTTTCGATTTGCAGATTTTCGCGAATAGCGATGTATTCCATTTCGGCAGTGATAATTCCTTTTTTAGCGTAATACATTTGCGAAACATTCGCTCCTTTTTTTGCACGAAACGGATTTCGAATATGTTCAAAACGTAAGTTATCCAAAGCGGTATCGTCTTTGCGTTGTTTTCCAAAATCAGACGAAACGGAAGTTAATTGTTCCACATCATTGCGATCTAAAATCCATTTTTCGCGCAAACGCGGCAATCCTTTTTTTATGTCGATTTGATAATTCGGATCGGTATAAGCTCCGCTTGTATCGTAAATAGTTACCGGGAAATTATGTTCTATTTTTCCATTGCTTAATTTAGTATCGCTTAAGCTGATTTCGCGCATTGCCACTTTAATTTGGTGGACTTTTCCTTCAACAACTATTTTTTTTGAATTCGGAAATGGTTCGCGAGAAATTGTTTTTTCGCTTGGTTTTTTTTCGTCTTTTTTCATGGTATTATTTTTAATTTATTAAAAATATTTTTTATCCGCCTTGCGTAGCTTTAATGATTAATAATTGGTCGTTCGGGAAAATTTTTTTTTCAGCCCATTCAGTTTTTGGAATTACTTTATTATTGATAGCCACCGCAATTCCTTTCTGCTTTTGAGGAATCTCCAAATCAAGTAATTGCTGAACCGTAAAATCGGTTTGAGTTTCAATTGTTTTTGGCTGATTATTGAGAATAATTTCCATTCCTTTTTTATTAAAAATTTTACTTTAGGAACGGGTGCAGAGAGGAACACACTTGTTTCTTTTTCCTTCGTCAGTACTAACTGCATCAGGTTCAAAGGGTATAATCTCAGTTCTTCAAAAAATAATCTTCGGAAGAACACCCCTAAAGTTTCGTCAAAGATACAGATTAAAAAATGGTTTAAAGAAAATATTTTCAGAGCTTTTGCACTTTCAATTCTTGTTTTTCTTTTATATATTTTTCATACAATTGATGTACGATGCCATCGGATAATCCAATTTGGGGAACAATAATTTTATCGATGTCGGCTTTTTTAAGAACCGTCAGTAAAATTTTGGAAGCCGGAATAATAACATCTGCACGATCCGGATTTAATCCGAAAATACGCATACGTTCTTCGTAAGTATGTGATTCGAGCAATTCGTACATGTTTTTTATTTTTAAAGTAGAAACAGGTTTATTGGATTTTCTGCCGCTCATTTTAAAAAGTTTATTAATATTTCCGCCAGAACCAATTGCCATTAATGGCTTATACTCTTTTGTTATTTCTTCAATCCAATTTTTAAATTCTGTCCAATATTCTTTATCAATTTGGTTGTGAAGCATCCGAATAGTGCCTACATTAAAGGAGCGCGAAACAACGGATTTGTTTTTTGAAAACAATGTAATTTCTGAACTTCCACCGCCAATATCAATATATAAATAATTATTTTTTTTATCCAATTGCTCTTCAATATGATTGGAATAAATAATGTCTGCTTCTGTTTTTCCGTCAATAATTTCAATATCAATTCCGGCTTCTTTTTTAACACGCTCCACAATTTCAGTCCGATTTTCGGCATCGCGCATAGCAGAAGTGGCGCACGCTCGGTATTCAATTGCTTCAAATACTTCCATTAAATTTTTGAAAGCTTTCATGGCAGTAACTAACTTGTCGGCTTTTTGAATTGAAATTTTACCTTCTAAAAATGAATCTTCGCCTAATCGGATGGGGATTCTGATTAACTCCGCTTTTTTGTAGGATATTTTTCCGTTATCATCATAAACATTGCAAAACAATAATCTTACTGCGTTAGAACCGATATCAATTGCTGCAAATTTCAATGTTTGGAGTTATTTTTTTTGGCTTAAATAAATTATAAACTGCATCTTGTGTGCGTACTTTTATCTCACTATTCGTTTTACGATATTCGTTATTTTGCTTTATTCCTAATATGCGGGCTTTGGTGTTATCTTCCCAAAACGTATCGATAATTTTGCGTATTTGTTGTTGTATTTTTTTATCATAAATAGGAACGGCAACTTCCGAACGGTGATCTAAATTTCG
>DATLTG010000242.1:0-11885 GCA_035533735.1 Bacteroidia bacterium | reverse complement strand
AAAACTGAAATTTGCCAACAAAATGAATCATTTCGCTATGAAATCTAAATTATACCTTGCTGCTATTAAAGCGGCTTTAAAAGAACTATCTCAAATTAAAAATATGCAAGAAACTAAATATGCTCATGCGTAACATGAGTTCATTATTCTAAAACAAGCACTTCTTCTACACAAAATAAAGTTTTTCAAAAAGAATATTTTTCGTACATCCATAATTTGAATATGTAAGACAATGGGAAATAATCGTTTTTTAAAAATAGTCATTATCGCTTTACTTTTAATCAACGTAAGTGTTGTGTCTTTTTTGTGGATTAATCGTCCGCCTCGCTTTCATCAAGGACCTCCACCAAGACAAGATGTGTTTGCTTATCTTACTAAAGAATTACAATTAGATGAAAATCAAACACAACAATATGCCAAATTACGTGATGAACATCACGAAACAATAGAAAATTTTCAAGAAAAAGAACATCAATTACGCGAACATTTTTTTGCTTTAATTTCAAAATCTCCAGTTGATTCATTAGCGATAAAAACAATTTCAGATTCTATTGCCAGCACGCAAGAACAAATTGAACTGGTTACGTTTTATCATTTCCAAAAAGTAAGAGCAATCTTAAATCCGAATCAACAAAAACGCTTTGATGAAGTAATACAACAAACTTTACGAATGATGGCTCCGCCACCACCAAAATAATTTTTTACAAACAGCCAATTTTTAATTTAAACTACTACTAAATGATAACCTCAAAAACCAAGAACATGAAAAAATTACTTTTCTTTTCCCTTCTGATTGCGATAAGCATTCAAAGTGCCTTTGCACAAAATTTTCCGGTAATCACTTCGTGGGATATAAATACGAGCGGAGCAACTGGTTATGCTGGCATTTTATCCAATTGCCAAACCGTTCAATTCGACAGCAACAATGTGTATATCAGTTGCACATGTATTCCCGGTTACAGCATTGGTCCTTGGACAGGCGATCCGAACATTCCGGCTAACCAAAACTTTGTTTATAAAATGGCGCGTAATCCACAGCAAAACACCGGAACTCTTACTGCTGTTGGCTTAGGACATATTGGCGTTTGGAGTAATGGTGTAAGTATTTTTAATTCACAAGATGCTAATTCGTATAATAACTTGGGCTATTGGCATCAAAACGCTTATTATTTTGAAGGAAGTAGTTTTGATAATTGTTTGGGGCATCCTCAACAGAATGGAGAATATCATACACATGTGAATCCAAAATGTGTTTACAATGATTTAGACAGCACACATCATTCGCCAATTATTGGTTATGCCTTTGATGGATATCCCGTTTACGGAGCTTATGGTTACGCAAATACTGATGGAACTGGAGGTATTAAACGTATGACGTCTTCATATCAATTACGCACGAATATGGTTAATAGAGACACACTTCCTAATGGAACAATACTTAGTTCGGCAGATTATGGTCCTCCAGTTAGTACATCTTATCCATTAGGCGATTACACTGAAGATTACCTTTACACAGCAGGTTCTGGAACATTGGATGCACACAACGGTAGATTTTGTGTTACACCCGATTATCCTTTGGGCACTTACGCTTATTTTGTTACCATTGATTCACATCAAACACCTGTTTATCCTTATACCATCGGACTCACTTATTATGGCGTTGTACAAACAGGAAATACAGGTCCAGGTTCTGGACATAATACACCTCCTAACGGCACTAAAGTATATGTTCCGCCAACTACAACAGGTGTTGCAGAAATAAATAAAAGTATAAAATTTACGATTGAGCCAAATCCTACAAAAGATTTTTCCTATATTTATTTTGATGCGTTAAGCGATAATAATATTACCGCAACACTTTTCAATGTGCAAGGAAAACTTTTAAAAACATACAACAATTGGCACACAAGTATCGGCTATGCTGTTGATATGACGGCTTATCCAGCAGGAATGTATTTTTTACATTTGCAAACAGCTAAAAATTATGTAGTGCAGAAAATAATAAAGATAAACTGATGTAATGATAAAAAAAATATTGAAAATAACATGACTTATCCGTATATGCACGATGGAAGATTTTACACATTAAATCAAGTGTTAGATCATTATACACAACATTTTGATAAAAATTCGGGTGCAGATCAAATTCTTGTAAAAGGAATGAATTTAACGGAGCAAAATAAATTAGATGTAATTGCATTTTTTAAAACGCTTACCGATAAAGAATTTCTTCATGATAAGCGTTTTGCTAATCCTAATTTTTTGCGTTAAAGTTCTGTTAACATCTTCCTCCTATTGAAAAAAAAATCTCTTGATTGTGATTATTGTCCTTCTCAAAAATGAACTGTGTTAAAAACCAATTTTTTAAGATTTATTTTAAATTTTCTATTGCTTCAAGCATTTTTTTAGTCTTATTTTTTGAATTTCTTTTTATGAAAGGTCTAAAAATAAAATACATTACTAAAATATAAAGAGCAATACCAAAATAACTTAAAATTAATTCGGCTTGATTATCTTTAATTTCCTCATAAATAAAAAATCCGTATCCAATAGCTAACAGAAGAACTGGAAATAGAATATGCCAATTTGCTTTAGCCTTTTTTTGACCAGAAACTTTTATTAAATCTTCGAGAAAAGCTTTGTTAGATTTCAATTCATTTTTTGTAACATTTTTTAGCGAATTTAGTTTTAGTGTTATCCCCGAAATAAAACCAGAAACAATTAAAATTTCACCAAAAGTAGTAGTCCAAAGTAATGGTTTATGAAAAATAATAACCAAAATCCAAACGATAAAACATAATATAAGTAGGGCAGTTAATAAAACAATATTTCGTTTTTTCTTGGTTTGGTATTTTTTAATAATAGATTGCATTTGTCCTAAATTGGGCAAATCCAACGAATTTTCAGAATTCCATAAATGCTTTATATCTTCCAAATTATCCATTTTCTTTGAATTTTTGAGTAAGCTTTACTTTAATTCTATGAATTTTTACGCGAACATTTTGATGTGAAATTCCAATAATTTCTGCAATTTTTTCTTGCGAAACATCTTCTAATGAAAGCGTGATAATTATCTTTTCTAATTCTGGAAGCTCAGAAATGTATTGGTGCAATTTTGAAAGTTTTTCTTCTTTGTCAAAATTTGGTTCTATATATTGTAAATTTGAAGGAAGTTCTGATTTTGGATGAGATTTTTCTTTCTGAAGCTGACGAAGGCATTTATTAGTCGCTATTTTATATATCCAAGTTCCAACGGAAGAACGATTTTCAAATTTTGCAAGATGTTCCCAAACGGCAATAAATGTTTCTTGTGTGATGTCTTTTGATAAGTCATAATCATTAAAGTAACCGAGACAAATACGGAAAATTTTGGCTGAATAGGTTTTATAAATTTCGTCAAAATCCATGGAGTGAATTTAATGAAACTTTGCAAAAGCAGAACTTTGTCAAAGTCTATCATTAAAATTTATTGTTGTTTAGTCTGCCTTTTTTTTTCTTTATTGATTAGGATTACACCTATCAATTCCATTAAAACTCCGCTTACCATCAGCGTTTCTTTATATAATCTCGTAATATGCCAAGAACTTAAATGTTCAATAATATTTGGAAGCACGACTATTAAAAGTCCTATTGAAATTAATGGAAGCCATTTGGATTTTCTATTGGTACACATTGTTTTAGGTTTTTTGTATTTATATCCTTTAGATACAATAGGAAGTAAAATGTTACAGTTTGGTAGAAAATTTTTATTTGCAAAATGCAAACATAGGATGAACAAAGAAGTTCAAAAAAATATTTTTTTGAGTGAGTTCTGTTCCGAAGGAACAGAATATTGGTAGAAAAAATGAACAAAACAATAATTCAAAGTCCCGTAGGGACGAAATAAATGACTTTTATGGAAAATTATTTTTTTGACGTATTTATTTTGTGCTGAACAACGTGAAACATCTCGTTTTAGATTCTTCGTTTTACTCAAAAACGACAATCTATCAGACAAAAATTATATTTTATCTTTGTCCTCATTTTAAAAATTATGGAAAAGAAAAAAGTACGTGTGCGTTTTGCACCAAGTCCTACCGGAGGCATACACATGGGCGGTGTTCGCACAGCCTTATTTGGATATTTATTCGCTAAAAAACACCAAGGCGATTTTATTTTACGAATCGAAGATACCGATCAAACTCGTTATGTAAATGGCGCTGAAGAATATATTATAAACGCTTTGAAATGGTGCGGCATTGAGCCGAATGAAGGTGTCGGTTTCGGTGATGGACCGCACGCACCTTATCGCCAAAGCGAACGTAAAGAAAAAGGAATTTACGCCAAGTACGCGCAACAATTGTTAGATAGCGGAAATGCTTATTACGCTTTTGATACTGCCGAAGAATTAGACGCTATGCGCAAACGCTTGGAATTAGCGAAAGTTACAGCTCCGCAATACAATTCTATTTCGCGCCAAAACATGCGCAATTCCTTGACTTTATCAGAAGATGAAGTGAAAAAATTATTGGATGCCGGAACGCCTTATGTTATTCGTTTGAAAGTGCCGCGTAACGAAGAAATTCGGTTTAACGATATTATTCGCGGATGGATTACTGTTAATTCTACGCAAGTGGATGATAAAGTTTTATTGAAATCGGACGGAATGCCAACCTATCATTTGGCGCACATTGTGGACGATATTGAAATGGAAATGTCGCACGTTGTTCGCGGAGAAGAATGGTTGCCTTCAGCTCCTTCGCATGTTTTGATTTATCGTTATCTGGGCTTGGAAAATAAAATGCCTTTGTTCGCACATTTGCCTTTAATTTTAAAACCAGATGGCAATGGAAAGCTTTCTAAACGCGACAAATCAGGGATTCCGATGTTCCCTTTAAATTGGCACGATGAACGTACAAAAGAAAATTATATCGGCTATCGCGAAAGCGGTTTTTTTCCGGAAGCGTTTGTAAATATGCTCGCTATGTTGGGATGGAATCCGGGAACTACGCAAGAAATTTTTTCGATGGAAGAATTGATTCACGCTTTTTCGTTTGAACGCGTAAATAAATCGGGCGCCAAGTTTGATCCTGAAAAAACAAAATGGTTCAACCAACAATATCTACGCAAAAAATCAGACGCTGAATTAGCTGATTTATTTTCAACTGCTTTCGCAGATAAATTAGCTGTTATTACAGATGCGCGTTTGAAAGATAAAAAATATATTGAAGGTGTTTGTCGCTTAGTGAAAGAGAAAGCGCATTTTGTAAATGAATTTTGGGCTTCCGGAAATTATTTTTTTGAAGCTCCAACTACTTACGATGCTGATGTAATTAAAAAACGTTGGAACGAGCAATCGGCAAATTTTATCAAACAAGTTGCCGAAGATTTTAAAACTATTTCGGATTTTAATGCAGTAGAAACGGAGAAAAAATTCAAGGAAACTGCCGAAAAATTAAGTATTAATCCGGGTTCAGTAATGCAATTATTTCGTGTTTGTGTAAGCGGTTCTGCGGGCGGACCAGCTTTATTTGAAATGACCGAATTAATCGGAAAAGAAGAAATAACGAAACGCTTACAAACGGCTGTTTACACAATAAAATGACGTTGGCTATTTGTTGTTAGAAAATCAGAAAAAAATATTTTCTAAACGCTAAAAGCCAACTGCTAAAATCTGAATAATGCACAAAATAATTCTGGAACAAATAAAAATTTACGGCTTTCACGGCTGCTTGCCGGAAGAAGCAAAAATTGGCGGAGAATATTTAATTGATGTAACGCTTGAAACTGATTTTTCGAAAGCGGCAAAAACAGATAATCTTTCTGAAACTATTGATTACGTTGCAGTTTACGAAATTGTAAAAAAAGAAATGGCACAACGCTCCAACTTAATTGAAAACGTAGCTCAACGAATTTTGGATGCGCTGAAAAAAAAATTTTCGACACTACTTCATGCCGAAATAAAAATCACGAAAGTAAATCCGCCTTTAAATGGAAACGTGCCGCGCGTTAGTGTGGTAGTTGGTTTTTGAATTGATTTTCGTTCTACTTAAAGCAAAAAAATATTTTTAAACAACATCAATTTCATTAATTTGCAGCTGATATTTTTTGGGTAAAAGTATTTTTTTAATGCTGCTATCTAAATGTAAAATCCTACTTAATTTATAAAAAGGTAAAATAAAAGTAAGTAGCGATATTTTGCTGAAACCCAATAGTATCCGTACTTTTTCAGGAATAATGATTTTTTGTCCTTCTATTAAAAGAAAATAACGGATGCTTCCCAAATGCTTTTTATATTGTTTAAAAAGATCAATGGTGTATTCGCCTTTTTTAAGATCATTTGCCAAGTCTGTTTCTCTTTGTTGCAGCCATTCTGTATAATTTGGCGCGAGTTCTTTCAAATTCATTCTGTTTCCAAATCTTAAAAAAACAGCAAATACTTCTTCTTTTTCAGCATCCGAAAGTTTTCTTTCTAATGCTTCGTATGATGAGATGGAATAATAAATCAACATATAAAGGACATCGCGATATGCCCAATCAGGAATGGTACTTGCGCGATTATTTTCCACCACTTTATGAATGGAATAAATCGAATCAATTATTTTTAAAGAGGTTTCGTTTTCCGAAAAAATTATTTTTCGCGCATAGCTTACAGTTGAAAATAATCTGCCTAATGGATCGGCAGGAAGTTTGCCTGTAAAGTAAAGCCAATCAACCGCTTTATTTAACGCGAATTCTGCCGCTGATCCTGCAAAAATAAAAAGGACAGTGTTACTTTTGCCCCAAATTTTTCGGACAATCGAATTTTGTTCTACAAAATATTCCATCAGATTTTTAATTTTTTCTTTCGAACAAAAAAATTTATTTCCCCGAAACTTTTTTCGTTATATCCATTTCGTTATCGTCTGGATGACGATCAATTAATTTATTGTAAGGATCTATTCCTGCTTTTACAGGTTGCTCATCCACCAAAATATCAAAACTTTCTGAAGCTTTTGTGATTTTATGTTTCTTCAAATAAATTGGCACATCTGTCCATTTTCCGTTTATTTTTTTCTGCGTAAAAATACCAATATCTATCCAATCGTGCAGCGGCTCATTGGTTTCATTTCCTAAACTGTCGGCTGTAAATTTTTCGCTGTTTGTTTCGAGATGAACTAAATATTTATTGTCTTTTGTTTTGGTGTAAGTCGCTTCAACAGCTTTGTTTTCATACAAAGTAATTTTCATAAACATATCGTTTATAAGGTATTGCAAAGAGTCGGGAACCGCTTTTTTGATGTACGTTAAAAACTGCAACGAATTGGTATAAGGCGGATATTGAAATGCTACCTTTTGAATGTATTTTTTCAACTCACTGTTCAAGGAATCTTCGCCAATATAATCTTGCAAAGCATACATCACTACGCTGCCTTTTCGGTAATGAATATAGGGTTGGTTTTCGACCAAATAAAGTGGCAATTCTTTTTCTCTTTCGGTTGAACGACCAATGAGGTAACGATCCATTTCGTACTTCAAAAACTTTTTCATTTTGTCAACTCCGAAACGATGTTTCATAACCATCATGGCGGAATATTGAGCCATTGTTTCCGACAAAAGCGTGCAACCTTGCACATTTCCGCCAATAACTTGATGCGCCCACCATTGATGTGCTAATTCGTGTGCTGTTACAAAATAGGGATAATCAATATCGTCCGGATTTTTATCATCTACATCGGCAATAAATCCAATGCCTTCAGAAAAAGCGATGGTATTTGGAAAAGATTGTGCAAAAGGAAAATAATTAGGAATTTCAACAATCCGCATTTGATCAAATTGGTATGGACTGAAATTTTTAGTGTAATAAGTAAGTCCATCTTTTATTGCCCGAAACATGCGTTCCACATTGTATTCATGTCCTTTGTGATAATAAACAGTAATCGGAATATTTTTCCAAAATTCTTGTTTCGTTTCATATCTGCCGGAAAAAAAGGCGTAAAAGTTTTCCATTTTCTGACGATTTTTAAAATGGAAATAATTACGATTGTTTGCCGTCCATTTGTTTATTAAATCGCCTGAAGTAAAAGCCGTTTGATCAATGCTGGTACTCACAGTTGCTTCGTAAGTAATCCAATCTGCATCATTACAAATGTAAGTGTTCATCCTCGCAATGCTATCATTAACGGGTGCCATACGTTCTTTATTCGGCAAGCCGAACTTTTTTCTTTCGTTATTATCCCCAAGCTCGCCATTCGGGTCATAGCCTATTGTTGGCAGTAAACCATTATTGATAAATGTTCCGTTGTGAAAAACAGTTAAGTCGGAAGCACTATGACTGTTGGCAAAACCTTTTGTGATATAAGCGATGTCCATATTCAAAACGATGGAATCATTAGGTTGTAAAGGCGTTGCAAGTTGATAAATATAATAACCGTTTTTGGTATCGTTCAATACTTTTTTACTCGGAACATTAAAATTCATACTATTAATTTTTGCGGAAGAACTCAGCAAAACGTGAATAGAATCAATAACAAATTTTGAATTGTTTTTAAGTGTGTAAGAACCTTTGAAAAAAACATCGTTTTTGTGCGGATAAATATCCACATTCAGCTTAACTGCTGTAATACGAGGTTGCGGAATGTGCTGATATTTTTTATATGTTTTTTCATAATTCGCAGAAATTTTTTCTGATTCATAATTGGTAATATATTTATTTAAGATATTGGTATTGTAAAAAATAAATGCGCCAACGCCAATAAAACCAATGAATATAATTGTTGTGAAAATTTTAGTGTTTTTATTAAATCGCGCTTTGGCAATTTTCAGGCGTTGCGAAAAAGAAGTTTCGTTTCCGCGAATCCAAAATAATTTTGCGATTACCGCTAAAAGTGTTGCAAATAAAGCCCAATACAATTTAAACCAAACAAAAGGCATAACAAAACTTCCATATCCATTCATCGCAGAATAAGATATTCCGGGATCGGAAGCATATTGATATAGATGATGTTCCAAACCCATACTTCCCATAAAAATGGAAAATAAATAATATACCACCATCACAAAATAACCGATGTATTTATTGTTTACCAATACTTGAATGAACAATGCTAACACACAAAGCAACGCGTAATCAATTAATCGAACGCCAAATAATCCTCTCAGATAAAGTCCTATTTCAAAATGAAAATAACCGTAACAACATTGAATAATTATTCCGCAAAACATCACAACAAAAAGTAAAACCACTTGTACTAAAATCAGTGCGAAAAGTTTGGAAATAAAAGGAGAACGATCGGAAACGGGAAGTGCATCGTAAATCTGACTGATTTTTAATTCCCGCTCTTTCCACACCAATTCGCCCGAATAAAAAATAATGATGATTAGCACAAAAAGATAAAACGAACCGCCCAAAATTTCCAACACTGTTCCAGTAACTGGAAACGTATTGGTATCGTAAATTTTACCTATTTGCGCACCGCTCACAAACAAAAAAACCATTCCTGCAAAAACAATGGCAATAAAATAAATGCTTTTAATAATCGATAAAAACTCGAGTTTTATTTGTTGTAATAATTGTTTGAATTGTGCTGATGCGGAAAAATTTTGATGTGCATTTACAAACATTATTTTTCCAATACGGTCTTTTATTTCGACCATTTTAACTCGTTTTTTGCTCGACTTTATTTCACTTGAAAATTGATCGAAACGAAATTTAAAAAAAGTAGCTGCGAAAATAAATGCACCAAAAACCAACCATAAAATACGATTTAGCAACAATACGCTACTTAACGGAGCGATGAGCGAATTTTTTTCGGCAACAGTCCAATATTTCGTAATAGAATACATAGCCGTTCCTCCAAATGGATCCAGCAATCCGGCAATAAAATCGTTGTTTAAATTGGCAAGCATACTTTTAGAAACGCCATACAACACTAAAAACAAAATGCTGCCAACGTAAACAGAAAGCATGTTTCGCGTGAGTGTAGCTGCCGCGAAAAAAATAATTCCGATAAATAATAAATTCGGAATCACAAATACCAAATACGGTTGCACATAATACATCAGATGAAAAGCGCCAATTTTTGAAGCATCTAACCAAGGCATAAAGCTGCCAATCATTAAACCAAATGCGGAACCTGTAAAAACGAGCAATGCAATTACTACCGATCCGAAAAATCGTCCGCCCAAATAATCAAATTTAGTAATCGGTTTAGTAAAAAATAAAGCGTGCGAATGATATTCAAAATCTCGGTAAACAGCATTTCCTACAATGGCTGCAATGATGATGATTCCGAAAAAACTGAGTCCAGAAATAAGCGTATTAATCATGTAAGGAGAATTCGCCAGAATTTTTCCTCCTCCTCCCGGAAGTACTAAATTAACGCCATCAAATGCACCACCAGCAAGGGAAATAAATAAAAATGCCAGTGCGAAAAAAATGAAAAAATAAATGTAAGTCGCAGGTCTTTTTAAGCGATAAGAGATTTCGAAAAAAAATATTTCTTTAAACATGGGCAGATTTTAAACGGCTTTTAATACATTATCCATTTTAATGGCTGAAAAATAAACGTCTTCTAAATCAGGAATAACAGGCTTAAAAGAAGTTTCAGGTTGTGAATCATTCGCAACATGAATAATCGTTTTTCCACCCAACAAGCGCGAAAAAATAACATTGTGTTTTTCTTGATAAATGGGCAGCTCGGCTTTTTCAATCATTTTTTCCCACACTTTACCTTGCATATCTTCAATTGCTTTTAACGGATCGCCCGTCATTAAAACGCGCCCTTTATTTATAATCGCCATGTTGCGACACAAATCGCTCACATCATCCACAATATGTGTGGAAAGAATTACAATAATATGCTCACCAATTTCACTTAATAAATTGTGAAAACGATTGCGTTCCGCAGGATCTAATCCGGCAGTGGGTTCATCTACAATAATTAATTTCGGATTGCCAAGTAAAGCTTGTGCAATGCCGAAACGCTGTTTCATTCCACCAGAATAACCGCCTAAGTTTTTTTTGCGCACTTCAAATAAATTAGTTTGTTGCAACAGCGATTCCACTACTTCTTTACGTTCTTTTTTATTTGAAATTCCTTTTAAAACAGCAATGTGATTCAACAATGCTTCAGCAGTAACTTTTGGATAAACACCAAATTCTTGCGGCAAATAACCTAAAATTTTTCGTACTTCTTTTTTGTTTTTCAGAATGTCCAAATCATCTAAAAAAATGCTTCCGAAATCTGCTTCCTGCAAAGTGGCAATCGTTCGCATCAAAGATGATTTTCCGGCACCATTCGGTCCGAGTAATCCGAACATTCCGGTTGGAATTTCAAGACTTACATTTTTAAGTGCTTGCACTCCATTACTGTAAGTTTTGGAAAGATTTTCGATTTTTAACTTCATGGAAAAAAATATTTTTTGTAATGAGACGGTGCAAGTTAATTAAATTTACAAAATGGATTTAGAGGATTAACTTTTTTTTAAAACTATTTTCAAATGATTTAGGATATTAATGTAAATTTGTTTCTGTTGATTGGATTTACAATGGAAAACGAAGAAGATAAAATATTAAAAAGACATTACAAATATCTCGATAGTTCCTGGAAGGCTGCATTTTATTCTATTCAACGAATTGATTTATTAATAATATCTATTAGCGGAGCTGGTATATACGCTTGCCTTGAAATATTTCAATATATCCACAAAGAAAAAATATGTGCCGATTTATGTTTTTTAAAATTGATTGGGTTTTTATTTACAGCAGCAATAATATTAAACTTTATCTCTCAATTCTCGGGCTATAAAAGCAATTTTCATAGCTTTCTAAAAGCTGATCACGAAATAGACCAAATAGAATCACAAACTAATCATAAAAAAGAAATATCTAAGTTAGATTGTTATATCAGCATATATGACAAAAT
>DATLTG010000241.1:0-13440 GCA_035533735.1 Bacteroidia bacterium | reverse complement strand
TTCGAGCATTGTGCCATATATACATCGTAAAAATGAGTAAAATTTCAAACACTAAGAAGAATGAAAAATTTAATAATTTAACTGTATTGGCTACGAAAAAAGAAAGCTCAACTGTAGCAAAAATAGAAACGGTTAAAATTGCTATTGCGAGTGGAATTTTTTTTACATTTTTCAAAAAGAAAAACATCAAAATAGTTGTAATGAGCATGGCAATGGTAATAGAAAAGCCATAAGCAGTAGTCATATTTGCAGATGTTTTAAAATAAAATACGACTGCAAAACAACCAATACATAAAAACCAATTTATACTGGGAATATAAATTTGCCCACGAACAGAAGTCGGGTATTTTACTGTTACTCGGGGCCAAAAATTTAAACTGATTGCTTCACTGATAAGTGTAAACGAACCGCTTATTAATGCTTGACTGGCGATAATAGATGCAGCAGTAGCAATTATAATACTAGGGAATAAAAAACCATGAGGCACAATGGCAAAAAATGGATTTACATTTCCTAAATCCGGTTTTCCTTGCATCAGCACCCAAGCTCCTTGTCCGAGATAATTTAATACCAACGTTGTTTTTACAAAAATCCAACTAACCCGAATATTTTTTCTACCACAATGTCCTAAATCGGAATAAAGTGCTTCCGCACCTGTGGTACAAAGAAAAACAGCACCTAATAACCAAAAGCCTTCTGGATGGTGAACAAGTAATTGGTAGGCATATACAGGATTTAAAGCTTTGAAAATTTGTGGATAATACATTATTTGATGTAAGCCTAAAATTCCCATCATCGAAAACCAAACAAACATAATTGGACCAAATGCTCCTCCGATGACTTTGGTTCCAAAGCGCTGAAAAATAAACAAGGAAAGTATAATAAATAATACAATAAAAATAACCAAATCGTTACCTGGAACAATAATTTTTTCCATTCCTTTCATATTTCCCAAACCTTCAATGGCAGAAGTTACCGAAATAGGAGGAGTAATAATTCCGTCTGCTAACAAAGCACAAGCACCAATAATTGCAGGAATCGCAAGTTTGCTACCGTATTGTTTCACCAAAGCGTATAAAGAAAAAATACCACCTTCTCCTTTGTTATCCGCTTGCAGCGTAATGATGATATATTTAAAAGTAGTTTGCAGTGTAAGTGTCCAAAAAACACACGAAATACCACCTAAAACAAGTTGTGCCGTAGCTTGTCCGCCATCGGCTAAAATAGTTTGAAAAGTATAAAGTGGGGAAGTTCCAATATCACCGAAAATTATTCCAAGTGTAACTAAAAGTCCTGCAAAAGATATTTTTTTAATCTGACCGGAATCCATAAAGGAATTGCTATTAAAAATTTAGGGAGCAAAATTAATGGAATTAATTGAACTATAGGGATAGTTTTTCTAAAAATAAATAGAGCAAGTTTGAATTAATCGCTATTTTCGGGCTGTTTGTCTAAATTGATCTTCGTCCTCTTCTTTTACATTGTGAAGTTGGAATCTTTTTCGTTTCAGAAAAAACGGAATTTGAGACATTATCAATGAGAAAATTCCAACTATAAAAAAAGAATAATTGGCATTTAAATACATCAAAGCGATGGAAAGTCCAATTATTATTGCGTTAAAAAGGTAAAGAGTGTAACAAATTTTTCGGTGATTTAAACCTAAATCGAGTAAAGCATGATGCAAATGATTTCTGTCGGCAGAAAAAGGTGAAACTCCCCGTACAGCGCGATAAATAAAAATTCGCAAAGTATCAATTAGAGGATAAACTAAAACGGACATCACGAAAACAGGTTTGGATAATTGATCCAAAAATGGATTCAATTTTGATTGATCAAACTCTATCAAATTAATTGCCAATACACAAATAATGAGTCCAATGGTAAGCGATCCGGAATCACCCATAAATAATTTTGCTGGTGAAAAATTAAAAAATAAAAATCCGATTAACGATCCTGCTAAAGCAAAAGCCAAACAAGTCATCACAAAATCTCCAGCAAATGCAAACCAAGTACCAAAAGCTATCGCACAAATAGTTCCTATTCCTGCTGCTAATCCGTCCACGCCATCAATTAAATTAAAAGCATTTACTACTACTATATATGTAAACATAGATAAGAAAACGCTTGCCCAATAAGGTAGCTCATATATTCCGAAAATACCGTGTAATCCTGTAATACGAACATCAGCCATCAATACTAAAATCATTCCGACAATAATATGTGCAACCAATTTTTTTATAGGAGCAGTTCCAATAATATCATCTTTTACACCAACAAAAAATAAAATAATAATGGTAGCAATAAGATATTTAAAGTGCGTTACAGGAACTCTCAGCGCATCATAAGTAGTCAGATATTCTGCAGGAAACCAAAGCGAAAAAGAAAACAAGGTACCTGCAAAAATTATAATTCCTCCTATTGTAGGAACCATACGAGTATGTAGTTTTCGCTCATCTCCAGGTGCATCAAACAATCGTTTTAATATCGCAACTTTTATCAACGATGGCGTTGACAAAAGCACCACAAAAAAGGACGTAAAAAAAACTAAAAGGATAAGTCCCCACATAGAAACAAATTATTTTTGACCGCAAATATACGTCAAAAAAGCAATCCATTTACTTAGTTTTGCTTTAATAGATTAAGGTTGTGTTAAAATAATTTTAAATTATTTATTCGAAAACAAGCGATTTTTTTACGTCTTCGTAAACGCTTTTTATTCCTGTTTCCAAATCAATTTGGTGCTTCCAGCCGAGTTTATGAAGCTTACTTACGTCCATTAATTTTCGAGGTGTTCCATCGGGTTTGGACGAGTCCCATTTTAATTCCCCTTCGTAATTTGTAATTTTTTTAATCAACAATGCAAGGTCTTTTATACTAATATCTGTTCCAGTTCCAATATTTACTAAACCTGGTTCATTGTATGAATTCATTAAGAAAAAGCAGGCATTTGCTAAATCATTTACGTGTAAAAATTCGCGCATCGGACTTCCGCTTCCCCAAATTTCTACAAACGGTTTTTGTTCCATTTTTGCTGTATGAAATTTGCGTAAAAGTGCTGGCAAAACATGTGAATTATTTAAGTCGTAATTATCGTTTGGTCCGTATAAATTAGTTGGCATTACAGAAATAAAATTACATCCATACTGACTTCTGTACGCATCGCACATTTTAATTCCTGCAATTTTTGCAATGGCATAAGGCTCGTTGGTTTGTTCCAATAAACCTGTAAGTAAATAATCTTCTTTAAGTGGCTGTGGCGCGAGTTTCGGATAAATACAAGAAGAACCTAAAAATAGTAGTTTTTGCACTTTATATTTATACGATTGATGAATTACATTGCTTTCAATCATTAAATTGTCATACAAAAATTCTGCACGAAATGTATTGTTGGCATGAATTCCGCCTACTTTCGCGGCAGCTAAAAAAACATATTCCAGATTTTCTTTCGAAAAAAAAGTTTTTACCGCTTCTTGATTTTTTAAATCCAATTCGGAAGAAGTGCGCGTAATAATATTTTTGAAACCTTCACTTTGAAGTTTTCGAACAATAGCAGAACCAACCATTCCGCGATGTCCGGCAACATATATTTTAGAATCTTTTTTCATATTTTTTTCTTAAAGCACAAATTTACTCAATCGTTTTTATTGGGCAAGTGCTTTCATTTTACGAAATTTTAATAATCACCGTTGTAAAAAGAAAGTGTAATTTTTCCGTAACCATATTCTGCACTTTCATCTGCCAAAGCGATTTTTATTTTGCCATAATTCGGATCGTGAAGCGTCCAAATACTTGTCTCATCTTCATTCGTTGCTTTTTGATATTTTTGATTGTAATAGCTTGTAATTTTGTTTATCAATTGTTCTGCATCTTGGTCTGTATTTAAAAAAACTTCGGCTTTAATTTCATTCATTCCTCGTTCATCAAAACTATAACTTATAGTAAAATAATTGTTGCTATCAGCAGCAAGTGTGTCAAACGGAATGGTATAAAATAAATAATCTTTGTCGTTTTCGTCTGGTTCAATTTGCTCTGATTTCACTACATTTTCAGGACTCATTCCGAAATCCAATCCACGAAAAAGTCCTTGATTGCTTTTCATAAACATAGAAAAATATTTTCCATAAGCTATAAAAACAGAAGAGGAAGAATCGTTTGTAGTTGATGAACTATTTTTAAGGGGTGGCGGATGACAAATTGGATTGTTTGTCACAGAATTTTTCTTGTTATTGTTGCAGGAAATAAAAACAACGGCAAGAAACAAAATCGAAAAAAATATTTTTTTGAAAGACTTCATTTTACAAACGAAATTAGAAAAAAAAGGCGTTCGCATCTATTTAATTTGTTATTTCTTAGAAATATCTGCTGAAAAAATCGCACAAATATCTTTTAAAGATTGATCTAAAGGCATAAATTGATAGGATAAAGCACTCTTTATTTTTTCATTTGAAAAATAATTTTTTTCTTGTGATGCACGCGCAATTTCCTTTGTAAGAATAGGATTTTTGCCCGTAATCTTACTTTTGAATAAATCCAAACGCCAAGCTATTTCGGTTAAAAAAGGAGTGGCATATAATTTCGGCAATTTTTTGCCAAACTCTTTACAAATCATTTCAAACAAATTTTTGTACGAACAATTTTCAGCAGAAACAATAAAGCGTTCTTTAGTAATTTCACTTTCCATCAAACGAATCATAATTTTAGATAAATCGCGAACATCAATAAATCCGGCACTTCCGGAAGTATAAAAGGGCAATCCTTTGTAAGCTTTTTTAAACATTGCACTACTACTTTTACGCCAATCTCCTGAACCCAAAATAATGGAAGGATTGACAATAACTACATTTAATCCTTCGGCTGCTGCTCGCCAAACTTCACGCTCCGCGGCATATTTACTGTTCGCGTAATTAGAATTGTCAACTAAAAATTTCGAAAAAGTTTCTTCTGTAATTAATTCATTGTTTACTGCTTTTCCTAAAGTGGCAACCGAACTTACGTAGCAAAATTTTTTAATTCCTTTTTCCAACGAAGCATTTACTATATTTTCAGTACCTTCTTCATTAGTTTGATAAAGTAACTTTTTATCTTTCGAATTGAATGAAACACTTGCTGCACAATGGTAAACGTAATCCACATCTTGCATTGCTTCGGTTATCGAAAACAAATCGCGCACATCGCCATTTACCCAAACTATTTGATTGAAAAGTGTTTCCGAAGCATCTCCATTTGTGAAAAATATTTTTTTAACGCTCGAAAGATTACTTTCCGGACGTTTCAAGGCTTTTACTTTTTTGCCGGATTTTACCAAATCGTACAAAAGTTGGCTTCCAACTAATCCTGTTCCGCCTGTAACTAAAATCATGTTGTGTTTTTTGGAAAAATATTTCTTGGTTTAAATAGCCTTTATCAAAAAATAATTTTTCTTTCCCTTCTGCACCAGCAAATGTTTTCCGTTTAATAATGAAGACGTATTTACTGATAAATTAATATCTTCTATTTTGATTTTATTGATAGAAACGCCTCCTCCCAAAATCATTTTTTTAGCTTCGCCTTTTGATGGAAAAACGTTACTTTTCTCGGCTAATAAATCAATCACATTGATTCCTTTTTCCAATTCGTTTTTTGAAATCTCCACTTGCGGAACGCCTTCAAAAACAGTCAAAAAATCGCTTTCTGAAAGTTTTTGTAATGATTCTGTTGTGCCTTTTCCAAATAAAATTTCGGAGGCTTCAACTGCTGCTAAGTAATCCGATTCGGTATGAACTCTGATAGTAATATCTTTTGCTAAATGTTTTTGTAAGGTGCGTAAATGTGGCGCTTCAGCATGTTCTTTTTCAATTGTTTCAATTTCTTCTTTCGTGAAAACAGTAAAAATCCGAATGTAATTTTTAGCATCGTCATCACTTGCATTCAGCCAAAATTGGTAAAATTGATAGGGAGAAGTTTTTTTCGGATCTAACCAAATATTACCACTTTCTGTTTTTCCGAATTTTGTTCCATCCGCTTTTTTAATAAGTGGTGTTGTAAGCGCGAAAGCAACGCCAGCGTCTTTTCTGCGAATTAATTCTGTTCCAGTTACAATGTTTCCCCATTGATCGGAACCGCCCATTTGCAATTTTACATTTTTATTTTTCCATAAATAATAAAAGTCGAAACCTTGCACTAATTGATAACTGAATTCGGTAAACGACATGCCATTTTCTAAGCGATTTTTTACAGAATCTTTCGCCATCATATAATTAATGGTAAGATGTTTTCCGATGTCGCGAATAAAATCTAAAAAAGAAAAATTTTTAAACCAATCGTAATTATTTACTATTTCAGCAGAATTTTCACCGCAGTTAAAATCCAAAAATTTACTGAGTTGTTTTTGCTGACAATCCAAATTGTGTTGCAACGTTTTTTCATCCAATAAATTTCTTTCTGCTGATTTTCCTGAAGGATCACCAACCATTCCGGTTGCGCCACCAACAAGGGCAATAGGTTTATGTCCGCATTGTTGAAAATGTAAAAGTGTCATAATTTGCACCATATTTCCAACGCCTAACGAATCAGCGGTTGGATCAAAACCAATGTATCCGGAAACAATTTCTTTACTCAATAACTCTTCTGTTCCAGGCATTACATCGTGCAACATGCCTCGCCATTTGAGCTCTTCTATAAATTTTTTTTTCACGTTTTTATTCTAATTTTTTAAATTGAAAACTATTTTTTGAAAAGATTTTTTTACAATTCTTTTCGAAGTCGCGCTACCGGAATTTCTAACTGTTCGCGGTATTTTGCAATTGTTCTTCGCGCAATATTATATCCTTTTTCTTTTAATATTTTTGCGAGTGCATCATCTGTAATTGGCTTTTTTTTATTTTCTTCAGCTACACAATCCGAAAGAATTTTTTTCACTTCACGCGTTGAAACTTCTTCGCCACTATCAGTAGAAAGCGATTCAGAAAAAAAAGTTTTTATCAAAAAAGTTCCGAAATGTGTTTGCACATATTTACTATTCGCTACGCGAGAAATAGTAGAAATATCCAAACCCACTTTCTCAGCAATATCTTTTAAAATCATCGGACGCAATTTGGTATCATCACCTTCTAAAAAATATTCGTGTTGATAATCAATAATCGCTTGCATAGTAATCAAAAGCGTTTGTTGACGTTGCTGAATGGCTTCCATAAACCATTTTGCATCGTCAATTTTTTGTTTCACAAAATGAGCTGCTTGTTTTTTCTGACGGTCTTCTTTGTTTTTGGTATAAGCAGCAAGCATTGCTTCATAATCTTTACTGACACGTAATTCAGGTGCATTGCGCGAATTTAAACTCAGTTCTAATTCTCCTTCGTTATTCGCAATAGTAAAATCGGGTGTAATTTGTTGAAATGTTTTTTCTGTATCAGCAGCCGAACTTCCGGGTTTTGGATTGAGTTTCAGAATTTCTTGAATCACATTTTTCAGCACTTCTTGATTGACATTCAATTTTTTTTCAATCTTTTCGTAATGCTTTTTCGAAAATTCATCCATCATTGTATCCACTACTTTAATGGCCATTTCAATAACGTCTGTTTTCGGAAATTTACGATGTAATTGAATCAACAAACATTCTTGTAACGTTCGTGCGCCAACTCCTGCCGGATCAAATTCTTGAATTATTTTTAAGAGCGAAAGTAATTCTGCTTCGGTTGTATTTATGTTTTGAGAAAAAGCAATATCATCTACAACGGAAGCTAAATCTCTACGTAAATAGCCATCGTCATCAATATTTCCGATTAAATAATCGGCTAATTGATGTTGCAAATCATTTAAAGCACACATACCTAATTGACTTTCGAGTACATCGTGAAACCCAACTCCTGAAGCAAAAGGCACTTCTTTCCGATCATCATCCGGACCAGTATTTTTAACTTGTAATTTGTATGGCGCAGCATCATCATCATCCATATAATCGCTCATTGCAAAATCTTCGCGTTCGTGATCTTCATCGTGAGTTCCTTCATCAAAAGATTCATCTTGCAATTCATCCATATTAGCGTCATTCTCCTCAGAACCTTCTTCCAGCGCAGGATTTATTTCCAATTCTTCTTTTATCCTTTGCTCCAATGCGGCAGTTGGCAACTGCAACATTTTCATCAACTGTATTTGTTGAGGAGAAAGTTTTTGAAGTAATTTTTGCTGTAAACTTTGATTTAACATTTTCTAAAAAATTAAAATTCTGCGTTTTGCGGTGTTCGCGGAAACGGAATTACATCGCGCACATTCGTCATACCAGTTATAAACATTACCAAACGCTCAAAGCCAAGTCCGAAGCCGCTGTGCGGACAAGTTCCAAATTTTCTGGTTTCCAAATACCACCATATATCTTCTACTTTAATTCCAATTTCAAGAATGCGTTCGTGTAATTTTTCATACACTTCTTCACGTTGCGAACCACCAATTATTTCTCCAATGTATGGAAATAAAACATCCATTGCACGCACTGTTTTTCCATCATCGTTTAACTTCATGTAAAACGATTTAATCTGTTTCGGATAATCCGAAAGTATAACAGGCGAAGCAAAATGTTCAACCAAATAATTTTCGTGTTCCTTTTGTAAATCGGTTCCCCATTCTACTTTAAATTCAAATTTCTTTTCTGATTTTTGAAGTATGTCAACCGCTTCTGTATAAGTTAATCTCTGAAAAGGCTTTACAGTAACCGATTTCAAACGATTCAATAATTCTTTATCGTACATTGTGTTTAAAAATTCCAAATCATCTTTGCAATGTTCCAACGCATAACGCACTATATATTTGAGCATTTCTTCCGCCAAATCCATGTTATCATGAATATCTGCAAAAGCAACTTCGGGTTCAATCATCCAAAATTCCGCCAAATGGCGCGGAGTATTTGAATTTTCTGCACGAAAAGTTGGTCCAAATGTATAAACCGAACCCAAAGCCAAAGCTCCTAATTCCGATTCTAACTGACCGGAAACGGTAAGATTGGTTTCTTTTCCAAAAAAATCTTTTTTGTAATTAATGGTTCCATCAGGATTTTTTGCTGGATTTGCCAAATCAAAATTGGTAACATGAAACATTTCTCCGGCACCTTCTGCATCCGAACCTGTAATAATTGGCGAGTGCAAATAGAAAAATCCTTTGTCGTTAAAAAATTTATGAATCGCAAAAGCCATCGCATGACGAATGCGCAAAACGGCTCCAAACGTATTGGTGCGCGGACGTAAATGTGCAATCTCTCTCAAAAATTCGAGTGTATGACCTTTTTTCTGTAAAGGAAAAGTTTCCGCATCGGCTGTTCCATATATTTTTATTTGATTTGCTTGAATTTCTACACTTTGTCCTTGACCTTGCGATTGTACAAGCGTTCCAACAACAGCAATACAAGCTCCGGTAGAAATATTTTTCAACACCTCTTCGTCAAATTTAGCAATGTCCACCACTACTTGAATAGAGTGAATGACCGAACCATCGTTCAGCGCAATAAAGGCAATGTTTTTATTGCCGCGTTTGGTGCGTACCCAACCTTTAGCTACTATTTCTTTTCCGTAATCTGCTGATTTCAGCAAATCAATCACCTTAGTTCTTTTGCGTGTCATTTTTTATGAATATAAAACCCGATACAAAAAAAAGAAATTTAAACAGTTCTGCAATGTTTAGTTCGAAAATAAATTGATTTTTTATTTGGAAAGTAGATTGTTTTGAAAGTTAGAAAAGACATTGGATAAATTGTATTTTTTTTCAATAATATAACGACTAAAAATCGCAAGAAATAAAATCCATTTACTACATTTGCTGTGCATTAGAAAATAAATTCATGACAGCAACCACAACAGAACAACTTACCAGCGTAGAAACCGCTAAAAAACTCGGACTTTTACCAGAAGAATTTGAAAAAATAAAATCCATACTTGGACGTGTTCCCAACTTTACGGAACTGAGTATTTTCTCGGTAATGTGGAGCGAACATTGTTCGTATAAAAATTCCATTACTTGGCTTAAAAAACTTCCCAAAGATGGTCCACACATGTTGGCAAAAGCCGGTGAAGAAAATGCTGGATTAGTTGATATTGGTGATGGTTTGGGTTGCGCTTTTAAAATAGAATCACACAATCATCCTTCGGCTTTAGAGCCTTATCAAGGTGCTGCAACCGGAGTTGGTGGTATCAACAGAGATATTTTTACGATGGGCGCGCGTCCGATTGCACAATTAAATTCATTGCGCTTTGGCGATTTAAAATTGGAGAAAACAAAATGGTTGGTGAAAGGTGTGGTAAAAGGAATTGGCGATTATGGAAATGCGTTTGGAATACCAACTGTTGGCGGAGAAGTTTTTTTTGACGATTGTTATAACACCAATCCGTTGGTAAATGCGATGAGTGCCGGAATTGTAAAAGCTGGCGAAACGGCTTCTGCTACTTCGTACGGAGTTGGAAATCCTGTTTATATTGTTGGTTCTGCCACTGGAAAAGATGGTATTCACGGAGCTACTTTTGCTTCCGCAGATATTACAGAAGATTCCGCGAAAGACTTGCCAGCTGTGCAAGTGGGAGATCCTTTTCAAGAAAAATTATTATTGGAAGCCAGTTTAGAAGTTATTAAAACAGGCGCTGTTATTGGAATGCAAGATATGGGCGCTGCCGGAATTACTTGCTCTACTTCTGAAATGAGTGCAAAAGGACAACACGGAATGAAAATTTGGTTAGACAAAGTGCCAACGCGTCAAGCCAATATGCAAGCGTTTGAAATTTTACTTTCCGAAAGTCAGGAACGTATGTTGATTGTTGTAAAAAAAGGAATGGAAAAAGCAGTGGAAGCTGTTTTTGAAAAATGGGATTTGAATTGCGCTATTATTGGCGAAGTTACCGATACGCAACGTTTACAGTATTATATGAATAACGAATTGGTTGCCGATGTTCCTGCAGACGATTTAGTTTTGGGCGGAGGTGCACCAGTTTACGAACGCGAATACAAAGAGCCGGCTTATTTTTCGGAAGCAAAAAAATTTACGATGAGTTCGGTTCAGATGCCAAGTGATTTAAAAAGCGTTGCAAAATTTTTAATTACACATCCAAATATCGCTTCTAAAAAATGGGTTTATAATCAATATGATTCGATGGTGGGAACGGTAAATATGAGTACCAATAAACCATCTGATGCAGCTATTGTAAATATTAAAGAAACAGAAAAAGCAATTGCGCTTACGGTGGATTGCAATGCACGTTACGTAAATGCCGATCCGGAAACGGGCTGTGCGATTGCTGTTTCGGAAGCTGCCAGAAATATTGTTTGCAGCGGAGGAGAACCTTCTGCTATTACTAATTGTTTAAATTTTGGAAATCCCTATAACCCTGAAGTTTATTGGCAATTTGTAAGTGCCATTAAAGGAATGAGTGCTGCTTGTTTAAAATTTCAAACGCCTGTAACCGGTGGTAATGTTAGTTTTTACAATCAATCTTCGTTTGAAGGTCCAGTTTTTCCAACGCCAACAATTGGTATGTTGGGAATTCTGAAAAATAAATCTTCGCAAATGACTCTTGATTTTAAACAAGAAGGCGATTTAATTTATTTGATTGGTGCTTCACAAAACGATATTTCATCTTCGGAATATCTTTATTCTTATCACAAAATAAAAAATTCTCCGGCACCTCATTTTAATTTAGATGAAGAATATAAAGTGCAACAAGCTATAAAAGCGATGATAAATGCAGGTTTGATACAATCGGCACACGATGTATCGGATGGCGGTTTATTTATTACACTTATGGAATCTGCGATGCCGCGCGGTTTAGGTTTTGACGTGAGCAGCGATGATGAATTTCGGAAAGATGCTTTTTTGTTTGGCGAAGCGCAAAGCAGAGTGGTTGTTTCTGTAAAGAAAGAAAACGAAGACAGTTTCATCAATTTAATGATGAACGAAGATGTGGAGTTTAATTTTATTGGCGAAGTTTATGATACCGAAATGCTGATTGATGATGAATCGTACGGAAATATAAAAGACGCAAAAGACTGGTACGATAACGCGTTGGGAGATTTGTTGAAATAAAAAATTTGAGGGAAAATGAAAAAAATAACTCAAATAAATATCCTATTATTAATTGTGATAATAATCTTAAATGGATGCAATTCTCAAAATAATAATAACACTTTATCTTATCTAACTGAGAGTAATTTAATAATGAAAGATAATATAAACGTGACAATAAGTAATTTAAAAAATTGCAGTAATAATAAATATTATTTGGATTATGTAAATCTCTATGTTGCAAATATTGATAGTATTATAAATTTAATTAAAACTGATAGATTAGAAAATGCGAATGGTTTATTAAATAGTTTGAAAAAGAAAGTAGAATTTAAAGCAAATCGTTTTAATAATTTTGAACTATTAAAAAACAGCAGTTCCCTTTCCAAAGAAATATCAATTAACAGATTACTTAATATTGAAAGTTCTTTGGTTAATGAATTTTATTCCATGAAAGTGCGATCGAATTTTGAAATAGCCAAAATTAAGCTGTTTCCTATCGTTGATAAAAATTCAAAAGGAGATGCTTACAAAGCAAAATTAGTTTTAATTGGAAATACAGAAAAAAGATATACTGTAATAGTTGATAATGATACATTGAAAAATTATAGTGAAGATAATTTTCCGATATATACAGATCCATCTTCGAAAAAAGGATTAATAACAAAAAAAGCTATTTTAATAATTGATAAATGGGGACTAAAAAGTAAATTCCCATTTGAATTTAATTATTTTGTAAAATAAGCTACTTTCCGCGAAAAGCTCCGTAACCGCTAAGTTGTGCTTAGTGGTCAAGCCAAAAGAAATTAAGAAAAGAATTAAAAGCCTTCGCACAGATTCTCAATCAAGTTCAGAATGAACTCATATACTCTCGTACTCGCTAAACTGTGCTTAGTGGTCAAACCGAAAGAAATTAAGAAAAGAACTGAATGCCTTCGCGCAGATTCTGAATCAAGTTCAGAATGACAAATTTCAGATTGTTTTCTCCGTAACCGCTAAGCTGTGCTTAGTGGTCAAGCCAAAACAAATTAACAAAAGAACTGAATGCCTTCGCGCAGATTCTGAACTTTTTAAACCCTAAAGGTTTTTAAAACCTTTAGGGTTTTGTTTGCGAAAAAAATAATTTTTCAAATAGGCTTGGATTCATTGTTTCTTTTTGGTTCAAGCTAAAAGAAATTAAGAAAATAATTTTCGTCTTTGTTGAAATTCTCACCAACAAGTAAATGTTACTCATTGGTAGTTTGCAGGTGAAATAACACCTGCAATGGCAAAAAAATTTATTTTTAGAAATTATTTTTTCAAGTACCGAATCTTTTCTTCATTACTTTTTGTCATAACACAAAAAGTAAGCAAAAAAGTCAAGGCTGTTTATTGATTCCTAAGATTTCTACGTAAACATTTTTTCACGCAACCAAACTCGTCCGCAA
>DATLTG010000240.1:0-7940 GCA_035533735.1 Bacteroidia bacterium | reverse complement strand
CATCATGGGAGTTATGCCACTTCCACCTGAAAAAAGAATGTATTTTTTTTTGTTGGTTGGTTTTAATTCGGTGTGGAAATTTCCAAGCGGAGTCATCACCTCAATGTTACTGCCTTTTTTAGCGAAATCATTTATCCATGTAGAAACCTTTCCGCCTGCCACTTTTTTTATCGCCACACGTAATTCATTATCTGTTTTAGGACTGCTGCAAATGGAATAAGAACGTCTCAATTCTTCTCCATTTACATTTAATTTTAAGGTAAGATATTGCCCTTGTATATAATTATATTCTGAAGTCAGCTCTTTCGGAACATCAAATGCCAATGAAACACAATCAGCCGTTTCGTGCTTTATATCTGAAATAGTAAGTGTATGAAATTTCGCCATCAATTGTAATATTAAAAATCGTTAGGATGCAAAAATAGAATTAATTCTTATTTTAGAAGAAAGGAAAAGTTTCGTGTCAAAAAATTATTTTTTTGAAGCTGTTGCTGGCAATACTACAAATACTAATTCATCGGTAATGACAGAATCCGCTGCACCTGGTATAATAGCACCTGCAGCTAAAACATATTTTCCTTCCTTTAGAGGTTTAAACTCATAATAGGCTTGTTGATTCTTTAATATATTATTTGCTTTGAAATCTTTGATGTTTAAAATATGCTGTTTATCAGACACTTGCCCTATTATCATTTCTAATTTTTTATCTCCCAAATTACCATATAAAACCATATTAGCTTTAAATATTTCTCCAAAATTGATAGTATCTTTTATCGGTATTATTTTAAATTTGTGGTACTCTGAAATTACTTTTCCTTGTTCGTTATATTGTTTATAATATACCGCATGGTCATCAGCGTACAATCCGTCATCCTTTATTTTACCGTTTTCGTAATATTCTTTGTACCGTCCTTGCTGTATTCCATTTATAAATTCTCCTGCAATCTGTAATTTGCCGTTTTCGTAATATACTTTCCCCAATCCTTGCTGCACTCCATCTACAAAACCCAGTTCTCGTTGCAATATACCATTTTGGAAATATTGTTTATCTATTCCAACTGATTTTCCGTTAATAACCCATACTTTTTCCTCCAATTTGCCGTCCTCATAGTATTTTTTATACAATCCTTGCTGCACTCCATTTACAAAGTCAGCTTTGAATTTTATTTTACCGTTTTCATAATACTCTTTGTAAATACCAGATTCTTTATCACCAATAAAGTTCGCTTCCCATTGTTTATTGCCGTTCTCCCAAAATACTGTTTTGTAATAATTGGAAGTGTCTTTTCCATAATCTACTTGTATTTGCAACTTTCCATCTGGATAATAGCCTTTATATTGGGTGTTTTTAGTGCTGCAGGCAATGCAAAAAAACAATAAACTATATAAGAGATATTTTTTCATTTTACAGCTATTCCAAAATTGTTTTCTCAAAAGATTTTTTTTTCGATGCAATCTACAAAAATATTTATTTGGGGATTATTTTTTGTCATCGCTTTAAAAAAAATTTCTTTCACGCAGATTCTGAATCAAGTTCAGTATGACGATTTTTTTATCTAAATACTTGGTACTGAATACTTGGTACTGAATACTTGGTACTGAAATCTGTCTTAACAGAGAAAAGCTATTAAAAGAAAAATTACGCAGAAATATTTTTTAGAAATACTTCGGCAATCAGCAAATCTTTTGGGTGAGTGATTTTAATATTTTCTTGATTGCCATCAATTAAATGTATTTTTTCTCCAATAGATTCAACCACTGTGGCATCATCTGTAAAAGTATATTTATACTCTTGTTCGTAGGCTTTTTTTATGATGGCTGTTTGAAAACATTGTGGCGTTTGAATAATACAATAGCGCGACCTGTCAACAGCTATACTTCGTGTAGATTCAATTTGACGAATGGAATCGTTTAGTGGAATTGCCGGAACAGCGTTTCCATACATTTCGGTAGCTTTAAAAGCAGCAATAATTGTTTTTGAACTTACCAACGGACGAACGGCATCGTGAATAGCAACAAATCCTTCTTCTTTAATTAATGCTAAGCCATTTTTTACGGAAAGAAAACGTGTTTCTCCGCTTTCTGCAATTTTTACAGGAATATCAAATTGATATTCTGCACATAATTTTTCCCAATATTCCATTTCGGATTTTGGCAACACCAAAATAATTTCTGTGGTAGGTTCTGCCTCAATAAATTTACGAATAGTGTGCATCAGCACAGGCTTTCCGTCTAATTTTAAAAATTGTTTGGGAATAATGCTGTTCATCCGCGTTCCACTTCCTCCAGCAACAATAATGCTGTATTTTTTGGGAGGTAGAACTGCTGTCATTTCCTTTTAGAGAATTAACATGGCATCGCCATAGCTGTAAAAACGGTATTTTTCTTTGATAGCTTCTTTGTACGCTTTCATAATTAAATCGTATCCGCCAAAAGCGCAAACCATCATCAATAAAGTAGATTCAGGAGTATGAAAATTGGTAACCATACAATTTGCAACGCTAAAATCATAAGGCGGAAAAATAAATTTATTCGTCCAGCCATTAAACGGATTCAAATGTCCGTCTGTAGAAACCGAAGTTTCAATGGCGCGCATTGAAGTTGTTCCGATTGCACATATTCTTTTATTCGCGTCTTTTGCTTTGTTGACGATTATAGTAGATTTTTCTGGAATTTCAGCTTGTTCCGAATCCATTTTGTGTTTGGTCAAATCTTCAACTTCTACTGAGCGGAAAGTGCCTAAGCCAACGTGTAAGGTTATTGGCGCGAAGTTTACACCCTTCAATTCGAGGCGTTTCATCAATTCTCTGCTAAAGTGCAAACCTGCGGTTGGAGCGGCAACTGCGCCTTCTGTTTTTGCATAAACGGTTTGATAACGTTCTTTATCTTCCGGTTTTACTTCTCTTTTAATGTATTTTGGAAGTGGTGTTTCGCCCAAATTTTCAACAGCTTGTTTAAATTCTTCGTAAGGTCCGTCAAATAAAAAGCGAAGTGTTCTTCCTCTGGAAGTAGTGTTATCAATAACTTCGGCAACCAAATTATCATCGTCTCCGAAATACAATTTGTTTCCTATTCTTATTTTTCTTGCCGGATCAACCAATACGTCCCACAAACGACTTTCTCTATTGAGTTCGCGTAACAAAAATACTTCAATTTTTGCACCTGTTTTTTCTTTGTTTCCGTACAAACGTGCCGGAAAAACTTTGGTATCGTTCAAAATCATTACATCTCCATCGCCAAAGTATTTGAGAATATCTTTAAATATTTTATGTTCTATTTTTCCGGTTTTTCTATCAATTACCATCAAACGCGATTCATCACGGTTTGCTGTAGGGTTTTCGGCTAATAATTCTTTCGGAAGATTAAATTTAAACTGGGATAGTTTCATGTTGTTGAATTAGTATTTTTTGAGATGCGTAAAATTTCAGCCTGCGAAGGTAAATAAATATCTGCAAAAAAACATTTTTTTTTTGAAGGACTGAAAAACGATTTAAAAAAAATTTTGAAATTCAATTTTCCCTGCTTGATTGGGTTTTCTCCCTTGTTGGTGTTATCACCAACAAGCAGATTATTCTCCATTTGTGAATTGGCATAATCTTACCGGCATCTTTTTTTCCTCGAAAACCATGTTCGGGCGAAAATATTTTTTTTTACAGAAACACCTAAGGAAATCAACGTATCTACCGTATTTGTAATTCCAATAATAGAAGTTTGATTAGCAACTATCGCTACATTTTTACCTTTTAAAAGCGGCAACTATAAATTGAATTGCTGCGCAGCAATACTTACATCTGCGGCAATTTTTATAACATTTGTACTGGGTTGAACGGCTTCTTGCGCAAGCAAAATTCCGCACAACAAAAACAAAGCACTTATTAATATTTTTTCATTTCACAGAACCACTTCTTATAAAAAAACAAATTAATAAAAGCTCAAGTTTTTGGTGTTTTTCTTTTTTGATGCAGATGTCATTTCCACCTTTCAAACCCTAAGGGTTTAGCTCAACTGAAAATAAATATAATGTGCGTCATTACTAAATAATTCAGAATCTGTGAGAAGGTTTTTTTTATTTGCTTTTTATCTTGATATAAAAAGCAACAAAAACATCAAGGCTTGGATTCATCGTTTCATTTTTACTTCGTAAAGACTAACTTTTTCGGGTGATTTCCTCTCAAGATCGGAACTTCCCGAAAATAGTAAGCCTTTATCTTGAAAAAACTCACAATGTATCCGATGCCATTTTAAATCTTATTTTTCAATTTAACATTAATCATTTAACACTTTTAATTCTTCTTTATCTGAACTTGATACGGAATCTGCGCGATGAAAAATGAGTTAAAAAGTTTAATTTTGAAAGTTGAGAAAGTTTAATTTTATCTTTGTGATGATTATGATGAAAACGAAACAATTTTATCGCTTAACGCTACGGATTATATCTGTAATGCGAAATAAATGGATGTTTTATATCGAATACTTAGATTGTAAGTGGTAATTTTTAATCTAAATCTATGACTAAAAGAAGTTTATTGTTTAAAGTATTAGATGGGACAATTCTTGCTTTAATATGCTATAAGGTTTTACAAATCCTTTTTAGAATTTATGCGATAGTAACTATAACTCGTGTGACTCAGGGAAGCGAATCAACCAGTAAACAAATTCCTTTTATAATGGAAGTGCTTAAGGTAGAGCATATTACCGATTATATCATAATTATTTTATTTTTAATTTTGTTGTCAACTTGGTTTTATATTAAATACAGAAATGCGCACTTATTATCTCATTTACAATTGACTTATAAACCTATTTGGGCATTATTTTCTTTTATTATCCCAATATTTAATTTAGTAGCTCCTTATAAAATAATGAATGATTTGTGGATAGTTCAAAATAAAGACATGTCAATCGAACAAAATGGGAAGAATATTATTAAGACTTGGTGGATCTTAAGTATTATTATTTTTATTGCTTCAAGATATCTAAATATCCAAGCAAGTCATACTGTGGGTATAGAAGGATTTCTAAAATTTGAGTATTACTTTCTATTTTTCTATGCAGTTTCTTTGCATTATTTTTTAGTGACGAGAAAATTAGTAAAAATGATAGGTGAATAAAACTATCGCTAACATTGGGCTATGCGCAAACTTTTCATTCATAAAACTCAAAAAATAATTTTTTCAACCCCCGCTTTTTATAAAATGTATCTTTGTCCGCAAGAATTTTTTTCGGAGAAAAAATATATTTTTAATATGCCTCTTTTAACAGACGTAAAACACCTTATCGCTAAAGAAATTAAGCTGGAAATGCGTCAAAAATACGCCATTAACGGAATTGTTTTGTATTTGGTAGCAACCGTTTTTGTAGGTTATTTATGTTTCAAAACCATTGTAGATGCCGGAACTTGGGATGCCCTTTTTTGGATAATTATGTTGTTCGCTTCTATTAATGCGGTTTCAAAAAGTTTTATGATGGAAAAACAAGGTCGGCTGCTTTACTATTATTTATTAGCAAGTCCGCAAGCTATTATCCTATCAAAAATTATTTATAATATGTTGTTGATGATTGTGCTTTCCTTGATATGTTTCGCCTTTTACGCGTTATTTCTGGGAAATATGGTTCAAAACATAGGCTTATTTTTAGTTGTTATTTTGGTAGGAAACAGCGGTTTTGCAGCCATTTTAAGTATGACTTCCGCCATTGCGTCTAAAACAAATAACAGTTTTACTTTAATGGCAATTTTAAGTTTCCCGCTGTTAATGCCGTTGTTATTGGCTTTAATGAAAATTTCAAAAAATGCCATTGACGGATTGGCACTCTCGGTGAGCTACGATTATTTACTTGTTCTGGTGTTAATAAATGTGATAATAATCATCCTTTCTTATTTATTATTTCCATACCTTTGGCGCGATTAAAAAAAAGATTTTTTTGATGAGTGAGCATATCGAATCGGAACCAAATAAAAATCCTTCATTTTTGAAAAAAAACGGCTGGAAAATAATTGCTGTTTTGTTGTTGTATTACGTGCTTACAATGGGTTTGTTACACAAAGTTCCTCGTTTGCCTATTCTTCACGAAACCATTCGCAACCTTTATTTTCACGTGTGTATGTGGTTCAGTATGATTTTTATTTTGAGCATTTCTGTTTTTCAAAGTTTGATGTATTTATCAAGCAATGATATTCAAAAAGATATTATTGCTTCGCAAGCTGCTAACACCGGTATTTTATTTGGATTTATGGGATTAACAACCGGCTCATTATGGGCAAAATTTACTTGGGGAGCTTGGTGGGTAAACGATCCTAAATTAGACGGAGCGGCAGTAACAATGCTTATTTACATTGCCTATTTAATTTTAAGAGCTTCGATAGATGAGGAACAAAAGCGCGCTCGCATTGCAGCAGTATATAATATTTTTGCTTACATCATGCTGATTGTCTTTTTATTGATTTATCCAAGAATGCACAATGTGGATTCCTTACATCCCGGAAACGGTGGTAATCCAGGTTTTAACACGTATGATTTGGATAATAATATGCGCATCGTATTTTATCCGGCTGTTATCGGTTGGATTATGTTGGCTTATTGGATTACAACTATCCGAATTAGAATAGAAAAAATAAAACGCAAACTGTATTATAATGATTGATAAAATGAAATCTTACAAAAAATATTTTCCACTCACTTTTTTAGTAACATTACTATCTTCAATAAGTGTATTTGCACAAGATTCCATTGGCACACAACCTGTTCAAATGGCAGATGGAATGCGTGCTGACGGAAAAATATATGTAGTAGTAGTGGTTATCTTAATTATCTTTACAGGCATTATTATTTATTTAATTAGTTTAGATAAAAAAGTTTCAGCAATAGAAAAAGAAATAAAAAGCAACAAAGAAAAATGAAAAAGATTCACATTGCAGGCATTGCTATTATTGCCATTGCCATCGGAATTATTATTACAGCACTTTCGAATAATTCTACGTACGCCAATTTTACGCAAGCATTTGCTAACGAAGGTTCTGTTTATCACGTAGTTGGAAAGTTGGATAAAAGTAAAGAGATGATTTACAATCCGCAAGAAAACCCTAATTTATTTAGCTTTTACATGAAAGATGATAAAGGCGTGGAAAAAAAAGTAGTGCTTCATAAAAGTAAACCACAAGATTTTGAACGTACCGAGCAAATTGTTTTAATCGGAGAAGCTGATGGCTCCGATTTTCAAGCTTCAAACGTGTTGATGAAATGTCCATCGAAATATAACGATGGAAAACCCCAAGCGCAGGAAGCGAGTAGATAATTTATAAATGCAGAAAATTCATTACATCGGAGAACATCTTTTAATTGGAAGAATAGGAAATGTTTTTGTATTACTTTCCTTTGTTGGTGCGCTATTGGCAGCATTATGTTATTTTTTAGCAGAAAAAAATGAGCTGGAAAGAGCCTCTTGGATAAAAACAGCACGGATTGCTTTTCGTTTGCATTCGTTGGGTGTAATTGGAATTGTCGTTACGCTTTTCACGATGATTTTCAATCATTATTACGAATACTATTACGTTTGGGAACACTCTAATAATATTATGCCAATGCGTTACGTGCTTTCCTGTTTTTGGGAAGGACAAGAAGGTAGTTTTTTACTTTGGACATTTTGGCAAGTAGTACTCGGAAATATTTTAATTTATACAGCCAAAAATTGGGAATCGTCTGTTATGACAGTCATTGCGCTGGTTCAAACTTTTTTGGCTTCCATGTTATTGGGTTTTTATTTTCACGGAATTCATATCGGAAGCAATCCTTTTACTTCGCTGTTGCGTGAAAATTCACAGTTTGCAAACATTCCACTTTTTCAAGAACCAAATTATTTACAACATTTAGATGGAAGAGGTTTAAATCCTTTGCTTCAAAATTATTGGATGACAATTCATCCGCCAACATTATTTTTAGGAT
>DATLTG010000239.1:0-2998 GCA_035533735.1 Bacteroidia bacterium | reverse complement strand
AGCAATAACCAATCCTTCTTTTGCATCTCTGTCGCCACGATTTGCAGCCACTGTTTGTCCTTTTTTTCTCAAGTAATCAACGGTTTGTTCAAAATCTCCGTTGGCTTCTGTAAGTGCTTTTTTACAGTCCATCATTCCTGCGCCTGTTTGTTGACGCAGTTTATTCACATCGCTTGCTGAAATTGTAATCGTATTCATTTTAAAAAAATATTTTTAATGTGATTTTTTTGTATAGTTTGAATTGCCGCCTTTTTGATGTCCACTACCGCCACCTTGCGTATTATTTTTTGCTCCAATAGTTTTGCGTGGACCGGCTGGTCTTCTGCTTCTTTTTTCAGAATCGCCACCACCAAAATCAGCTTCCGACATTGTTCTTGGTTTTGAATCTGTTTTACCTTCTTTTTCCTCTAAAGCTGCTGCTTCTTTATCTACTTTACGTTCCGAAAGTCCTTCTTCAATTGCTTTTGAAATAGTATTTATAATTAAGGCAATTGAAGTAGTTGCATCGTCATTTGCTGGAATAGCGTAGTCAATTAAATTCGGATCAGAATTGGTATCTACAATTCCAAAAGTTGGAATATTTAATCTTTTAGCTTCTGCAACAGCAATGTGTTCTTTTGAAATATCAACAATAAACAAAGCTGCCGGAAGTCTTGTTAAATCTACAATACTTCCCAATTGAATTTCCATTTTAGCACGTTGACGAGAAATTTGTAATTTTTCTTTTTTAGAAATATTATCAAATGTTCCATCCGTCCCCATTTTATCAATGGTTGCCATTTTTCTTACTGCCTTACGAATAGTTGCAAAATTAGTAAGCATTCCACCAGGCCATCTTTCCGTAACATAAGGCATATTGATGTTTTTTATTTTTTCAGCTACCACATCTTTCGCTTGTTTTTTGGTTGCCACAAACAATATTTTTTTTCCAGAACGAGCAATTTGTTTTAATGCAGCCGCTGCTTCATCAATTTTCGCCACCGTTTTGTTGAGGTCAATAATATGAATTCCGTTTTTCTCGGTGAAAATATAAGGAGCCATTGCAGGGTTCCATTTTCTTTTTAAATGTCCGAAATGTGCTCCGGCTTCTAATAATTCGTTGAAATTTGTTTTTGACATTTTATGTTTTTGATGTTGTTATAATTAATTCGTTTCAAAAAAATATTTTTCAGTTACCCAAAAATAGTTTCTGAAATAGTTTCTTAACGTTTACTAAATTGAAATTTCTTACGTGCTTTTTTCTGACCTGGTTTTTTACGTTCCACCATTCTTGGATCTCTTGTCATCAAACTTGCTGCTTTTAAAACAGGTTTATTTTCCGGATTTAGTTCCACTAAAGCTCTGGCAATTCCAAGTCTTACTGCTTCTGCTTGTCCTGAAATTCCGCCACCGTTTACCGTTGCTTTCACATCGTATTCTCCAGCCGTTTTAGTAAGCATTAATGCTTGATTAACGATGTATTGCAAAGTTCCGGTTGGGAAATAAGCTGCATAATCTTTATTGTTAACAGTAATTTTTCCTTTTCCTTTTTGCAGATAAACGCGAGCAATTGCATTTTTTCTTCTTCCAAGAGTGTTTGTAATTTCCATGTTTTAGTACTTATTTAAGGTCTTTTAAATTTAATTTTTTAGGATTTTGAGCTTCGTGCGGATGCGTTTCGCCTGCATAAACAAAAACATTTTTTTGCAGTGCATTTCCTAATTTTGTTTTAGGCAACATTCCTTTTACTGCTTTTTCAATAACAGCAGCCGGACGTTTATCCATAAATTCGCGAGGTGTTGTAAAACGTTGTCCTCCAGGATAACCAGTATGACGAACGTATTCTTTCTCGTCCATTTTTTTGCCGGTAAGTTTTACTTTTTCGGCATTTATAATAATTACATTATCGCCACAATCCACATGAGGCGTGTAATCTGTTTTGTTTTTTCCGCGTACAACCATGGCAACTTTAGAAGCCAAGCGACCTAAAATTTCGTTTTCGGCATCTACCAAAAACCATTCTTTTTTAACAGTTGCCTTATTGGCAGATACTGTTTTATAACTCAATGCGTCCACTGTTTTCTCTTTAAATAATTAGTACTAAATCCTTTTTTGCTTTTTACAAAATGGGCTGCGAAGATAAATACTATTTTTCTCACACACAAATTTATTGACAGATTATTGTTAATAAACAATCTATGAGATTATGTTTAACCTATTTTGGGCATAAAAAAAGCCCCGAAAATGGGGCTTTTTTTATAAATTAGCAGTAATTATTTATTTACTTTACCTGCTAATTCAGCACCTGCTTTAAATTTAGCTACTTTTTTAGCAGCAATTTTAATTTCTTTTCCAGTTTGAGGATTTCTTCCAATTCTGGCTGCTCTTTTAGCAACTGAGAAAGATCCAAAACCAACTAATGCTACTCTGTCACCTTTTTTAAGTGCTTTTGTAGTTGCGTTAACAAAAGCATCAAGTGCTCTTTGAGAATCTGCTTTTGTAAGTTTTGACTCAGATGCGATTGCATCAACTAATTCTGATTTGTTCATGTTGTTTTTTGTTTTTTAAATTATACATTTATTTATTTAACGTTGCAAAGATATACTAAAACCCTTTTACAATACAAGTTTTAGCGTTAAAAAATGCTAATTTTGTTGATAAGTCGGCTTTTTGTTAATAAGTTGCCTCTATTAAGTACTGAAATTGGGCTTGTCGAACTTTAAAATAGTTGGATAGTTTTTAGTTTAAAGTTGGAAAGTTCTTTTGATTGATTTTGAAGTGATGAGGTAATTAGGTGATGAAGAAATTGTAATTATCAATTCTTCATTATCAATTAGCAAACTGAACTTGATTCAGAATCTGCGCGAAGGAAGATAGTTAAGAAAGCTTTGAAGGTTAGAAAGTTTGAAAGTTCTTTTTAAGTGATTAGGTTATGATTAATTAAGAAAAGCGAAGCAGTCATTCTGGACTTGATTCAGAATCTGCGCGATAGCTAATTTTCAATTCTCCATTGTCAATT
>DATLTG010000238.1:0-4156 GCA_035533735.1 Bacteroidia bacterium | reverse complement strand
TAAAGGCTTTGAAATGGCTGGCTTTAATCAAGTTTGTGGTTTAGATTGGTTCAAAGAAGCAGGAATTACGTACAGAGAAAACTTTTCTCATCCTTTAATTGAAGGCGATATTACAAAAAGAGAAATTAAAGAAAAATTTATAAATACTGTAAAGGAAAAATTAAACGGAAAAAACCTAACGGTTCTTTCGGGCGGTTTTCCATGCCAAGGTTTTAGTATGTCGGGAAATAGAATTGTTGAAGACAAAAGAAATTCTTTATACAAGGATATGTTAGAAATAATCGAAGAATTACAACCTGAATTTATCGTTGCTGAAAATGTCAAAGGATTGCGTTCAATGTTAAAAGGAAAAGTAGAAGACAAAATAAAAGCTGATATTAGAAAACTCGGCTATGTTGTGAATGTAACTGTTCTTAATTCTGCAGATTATTATGTTCCGCAAAAAAGAGAAAGAGTTATTTTTATTGCAAACAGAATTGGGAAAAAGAATTTTCATCCAGCACCTCTTTTAGAACCAGATTCATACATAACTACAAAAGAAGCAATTAAAGATTTATTAAAACTAAAAGATAATCCGAAATTTAATCACGTTAGAACAAACCATAACGATGATATGAAAGAAAGATTAGCTAAAGTCCCCGAAGGAAAAAGTTTATATGACAAATATTCTGATTCGTGGAAAAAATGTTCTTGGAATGAAGCAAGTTGCACAATTAAAGAAAATCACGGAGGAGTTAATATTCATCCTATCGAACCAAGAGTTATAACTGTGAGAGAAATGGCAAGGTTGCAATCTTTTCCTGATAGTTTTATCTTTAAAGGAACAAAATCAAAACAAATGGTACAAATTGGAAATGCTGTTCCGCCTCTTTTGGCAAAAGCAATTGCACTTGCTATAAAAAAAGCAAAAAAATAATTACATAATTTCCTTCGCGCAGATTCTGAATCAAGTTCAGAATGACCGCAATATTAACGCTAAAAGTTCAATGTCTTATTTCCAAATAAATTTGTTTTACTCATTCTCAATTTATTATTGAGACAAATTTTCCGTCAATCTTTTTACCTCAATTTCAGTGGCGCACTTAAAATGCTTTTTAGGACAAGCTTTATAACCGTGCAATCCGCAAGGACGGCAATCCAATAATTTTTCTGTTTCTATAATGCGAGAATTATCTGATAAAGGACCAAATCCGAAAGCCGGAACGGTGGAACAAAAAACAGCCGTAACTGGCGCATTCATTGCCGAAGCAATGTGCAAAGGCGCTGAATCATTTACATAATTCATTGTTGCCTCTTTCATCAAAGCAGCCGATTCTAAAAAAGAAATTTTTCCGGCTAAATTTTCAATGTTTTTATGTTCGCTTTTTGTTTTGATAAATTCGCACACTTCTTTATCTGCATCCGCTCCCAATAAATAAACTTTATATTCCAATAAATAATTTTTAATCAGTTCTATCCATTTTTCTTTCGGAAATTGTTTGGTAAACCACACCGAAGCTGGTGCAATACAAATATATTTTTGTGTTTTGTATTTCTTAACCGTTTCAAAATTTTTATCCGAAGGATATAATTTTGGTTTTGCTGAAACTCCATCTGTTAATGCTTTTATTAATTGTTGATTGCGGTCAATTTCGTGCAGCTTCCCTCCTATTTCGTGTTTTATTTTCGATGTAAATAAAAAGGAAAAAGGATTTTTTTCAAAACCAATTTTTTGTTTCGCTCCCGAAAAAGCAGTCAAAAAACCAGACGAAGCAAAACGTTGCAGATTAATAACCACATCGTATTTTTCCTGTTTTATTTTTTTTTGTAAGGAAAAAAGATTTTTCAGTTTATCGTTTTTTTTATCCCAAATAATTGTTTCGCGAATGTATGGATGTCCTTCTAACAAAGCTTCATTGCCTTTTCGCAACAAAAAATCTATTTGTGCATCTGGATAAAAAGTGTGCAATTTTTCAACCAATGAAGTAGCTAAAATAACATCACCAATAAAAGCCGTTTGTATAATAAGTAGTTTCAATTGTGCCGAAAAATTATTTTTTTATTTTTAATTTCATCTGAAAATGTCTTGTTCAGATAATGGTCGTTCTGAATTTCTCCATGTAAAATTACGAAGTATCATATCTTTCGGATTCGCATCTTTAAAAGGATAAAGTGTCGCATCCGGTTTCGTGATAAAAGTAATATTGGTTACTTTATTTTTATTCATAAATATAATCATAGAGCTGCAATCGGCTTTATTTACACCAATTGATTTCTGATCATCTTTCGCATAATAAATGGTTTGTCCGTTGCCTATCACATGGATTTTATACAATTTATTTTTCACAAAAACACCATTCATGTGTTTGCCTTTTATCTGATTAAAACGAACGCTGTCTTCTTGAGAAATAATAAACGAATTGCTAAAAAGTTGCAACGATTTAATTTCTTTATTGCCAACCGTTACAAAAATAGTATCGGCTGTAAGTTGGCTTTTATCAGACCAAAGAATAGGATCGTGAAAAAATCGCATAATCGAATCGGTAGCAGAATAAACCATCGAATCGCACTTTCCTTGAATATCGGATTTATAAAATTGAACGTGATGAAAAGCGAATATTTTTTTTGAATGCGAAAGCGAATCATTCGGAGATTTCTTATTTGTTTCAGTAACTGCTCTCAAGGTATCTGCATGCAAAAAAAGCGTGTCTTTACTATAAGTTTGCATTAACAATGCATGACCTGTAACAAAGGAACTATCTTGCTTTCCGTAATATTCTGCATAATCTCCACTTACATTTATATTTTGAACGCTATCAATAATATGGACATTTTTAATGGCTTTACCGAAACCTTTATTGCGATCGTAAAAAATACTATCGCCCATCATTTTTTGTTGTTTGGTAATGATAAATGCATGTTTATTGTATTGAGAAAAATTTGTTTTTGTATCGTACCAACCGTTTTCGCAATAGATGGAATTTTCTTTACTTTTTATAGTAGTTGGACCGAAAAAATAAGCGGTTTTTGAAAGTGTATTGTAATGTAATGTATCACTTTTCATTGTGTATTGAGGATTTACAAGAACTACATTTTTTTCAAAAGCTAATTCTTTTGTGGCAGAATAATAATAACCCAACAGACTTGTTAAGGTGTTTTCTTTGTCCACTATTTTTCCGCCATTACTATAATTGGCAACAGATTTTTTCATATCGTAATTCAAAAAGTCGGTAGTAAGCATCATATCTTTTTCCGTAAAACGTACTTTGCCTTTTACTTCTGCTTTTTTAGAAACACCATCGTAAAATAAAATATTGCCATATAAATTAATGGAATCTCCTTGCTGAACGTGAATATTTCCGAAAGCATTTAAGGAGTCGTTGGCAAAAAAATAAGCACTGTCGCAATTCATTACCACATTACTATCTTTAAAAGCCACATTGCCAATTAAACGTTTTACACCTTCACCTAATTTTTTATCGTATTCCAATGAATTCGCATGAATCAGCTGAATTTTTTTTTGCTTTTCCTTTTTAACTTGTGCCTTTATGGCATTTGAAAAAAGTAAAAAAAAGATACCTAAAAAAACAAAGCCGAAATTTTTTATGTGCTGTGTGGATTTGTTTTTCATGAAAAAATAATCAATAAAAAATAATTTTTCGAGTGCTATTTTTTTCGGATAAGCGTTTGAGTTCTATCCGGACCGACAGAAACAATTGTAATTGGAACGCCAACATTTTTTTCAATCAATTGAATATAATTTTCTAACGCTTTTGGAAGCTGATTCGCATCATTCATTTTCGTTAAATCATCGCTCCAACCTTCTACTTCCTGATAAACAGGCGACACAAATTCGGGAGAAATATCATAAGGCAAATAATCAATTTTTTTGCCTTCGTAATTATAATGCGTACATACTTTAATGGTTTTAAAATCGCTCAAAATATCCGCTTTCATCATAATCAATTCAGTAACTCCGTTTATCATTACGGCATATTTTAAAGCAGGTAAATCAAGCCATCCGCATCTTCTTGGGCGACCGGTTACAGAACCAAATTCTCGTCCGTTATTACGGATTTTATCTCCATCTTTATCATGTAATTCTGTTGGAAACGGACCACTTCCAACACGAGTGCAATACGCTTTAAAAATACCATATACATTTCCTATGCTGTTG
>DATLTG010000237.1:0-5028 GCA_035533735.1 Bacteroidia bacterium | reverse complement strand
TAAATACATTTGATGATTTTGCTTATCACGATATAGATGCTGTCAATCTTATTAGATCAGGAAATCAATGGTATGGAGAAGAATTTAATATTCTCAATTCCTATAATTTTTCTTTTAATTTTCCAAATATAGATGCTTCATCAAAGGTTTATGTGAATACAGATATAGTTGCGCGAGGTTGTTCTATTAATCCTTCTTTCTCTGTCAGTTCACAAACGGGCTCCTCTACACTAATTATGCAAAGCGTTTATTGCAATAATTATGATGGTACTTATGCCACTGAAACAGATAGTTCCTATACATTTACTCCTTCAAATACCAACATTACAGTAACTGTTACCAATAACACTCCATCGGCAGTTGGTTGGTTGAATTATATTGAATTAAATGCCAGAAGGCAACTTACAATGACTGGAACTCAAATGGAATTTCAAGATTCAAAATCGGTAGGTGCTTCTAATATCTCGCAATTTAATTTATCTTCTTTTTTACCGATACAAGTTTGGGATATAACAGATCCAACTAATGCACAACAAATAGCTACTTCATTAAGTGGAACAAATTATCAATTTACATTACCTACTCCGAATTTAAGGAAGTTTATTTCGTTTGCATTTCCAGGTACTTATTTAACGCCAAAAAATTTCGGAATGGTGGCAAATCAAAATTTACATGCTTATCAACAAGCGGATTTAATTATTGTTACAAATCCTAAATTTCTTAACCAAGCAAATAGTTTGGCAAGTTTTCATAGTTCGCAAGATAATATGAGCGTAGTAGTAGCAACAACCAATCAAATATATAATGAATTTTCGGGTGGCGAACAAGATCCTGTCGGAATCAGAGATTTTGTAAAAATGTTTTACGACAGAGCTACTCCTAACAATGAACCAAAATATTTATTATTGATGGGAAGAGGATCTTATGACAATAAAAATCGTATTCAAAATAACACAGATTATGTTCCTACTTATGAATCAGATAATTCTCTTGAGCCTACCAATTCGTATGTCTCGGACGATTTTTATGCTTTGTTAGACGATAATGAAGGAAACTGGACGAGCAATTATATGTTAGATGTTGGTGTTGGAAGAATACCTGTTCAAACCACTCAGGATGCTCAAAATATTGTCAATAAAATAATTCATTATGAAACTAAATCAGGTCCTTTAGCGTCTGATGCCTCCGTTTATAATTGTGGTTCTCAAGCTCAGAATTATAATTTAGCCGATTGGCGAAATCAAATTTGTTTTGTTGCACATGACGCAGATATTACTTTTGAATCTCAGTCCGATCAACTTGCAACGCAAGTAGAGACAAGTTATCCAAATTACAATGTAAATAAAGTTTATTTCGATGCCTATACAGAAGAAACTACTCCAGGTGGACAACGTTATCCAGACGCTGAGAGTGCTATTAATCAGCAGGTTCAACAAGGTGCATTTATTGTAAATTATTTAGGTCATGGGGGTGTTTTCGGATGGGGTGTAGAAAGAGTTCTTGGAATTTCGGATATTCAAAGTTGGACGAATATAAACGCGCTTCCTTTGTTTATTACAGCTACTTGCGAATTTAGTCGTTTTGACGATCCAGCACAAGTAGCAGCTGGAGAAGACGTTTTATTAGATCCAAGTGGTGGTGGAATAGGATTGTTAACAACAACACGTGTTGTATTTGCGGCTCCTAATTTTACATTAAATCAGAATTTTTTTAATGTACTTCAAGCACCTGTAAATAATCAGTTTCCAAGAATGGGAGATTTAATTAGAAAAACTAAAAATTTGAGTGGCACCAATGTCAATAATCGAAATTTTACTTTTTTGGGCGATCCGGCTGTAATGCCTGCATTTCCGCATTATAATGTTACTACAACTTCAATTACTGCAACGCCAACAGATGGCGATACAATACGTGCGCTTTCTCCAGTAACAATAACTGGTTTTGTTAGCGATTCAAGTGGAAGTAAATTGAATAACTTTAACGGAGTTCTTTATCCAACTATTTATGATAAGCCAAACAGTATTACTACGCTTTCAAATGGTGGAACAGCTATTAATCCACCGTTTACTTTTAAATTGCAAAAAAGTGTTTTATATAAAGGTAAGGTGAGTGTTACCAATGGAAATTTCAGTTTTAAATTTGTTGTTCCCAAAGATATTGCTTACAATTTCGGAAATGGTCGCGTTAGCTATTACGCTGAAAATGTAACTCAAGATGCTGCCGGACAATCGGAAAGTTTTGTTATTGGAGGAACAGCAACTAATCCGAAAAATGATGTTACAGGTCCTACGGTTAAACTTTATTTGAACGATACAAAATTTGTTTACGGAGGAATGACAAATGAAAATCCGCAATTGTATGCCACCGTTTTTGACTCGAGTGGAATAAATACAGTTGGAAACGGAATAGGTCATGATATAACGGCAATATTAGATAATAACACCGCTAACTCTATCGACTTAAATAGTTATTATCAATCAAATATTAATAGTTATCAAAGTGGTATAATTACATATCCTTTCACGAACTTATCAACAGGAACACATACGCTTACATTGAGAGTGTGGGATGTTTATAATAATTCCTCCGAAGTAACAACTGAGTTTGTTGTTCAACAAGCCTCTAAATTTCAATTAGATCATGTACTCAATTATCCAAATCCGTTTACTACAAACACAAATTTTTATTTTGAACAAAATTTTGGATGCGGACAATTTGCCGTTCAAATTCAAGTTTTTACTGTTTCAGGTAAATTGGTAAAAACAATTTCTCAAAATGTGCAAACACAAGGTTTTCGTTCGGATGGCATCGAATGGAATGGACGAGATGATTATGGAAATAAAATAGGCAATGGAGTGTATGTTTACCACCTTACAGTGAAAGCATCTGATGGCTCAGTAGCGGATAAATATGACAAACTCGTAATTTTGTAAAGAAAAAAATTATTTTTGTACCCCTTTTCAGTAAAATAGAAGATAAAAAAACTAACATGAGATTTCTAAGAGAAAAAAAAATTTTCACACTTACAGCAGGATTTGCTTTCGGATGTTCTGGGTTTTTGTATGCCCAAAGTAGTTCATCAAATTTTAATAATATTGGACAAGCAACAAGCGGTAAAAACATTAATACTATTACTACGGCAGTTCCCTTTTTAACCATTGCACCCGATTCACGATCAGGAGGAATGGGTGATGCTGGTGTTGCCTCTTCTCCAGATGCAAGTTCTCTGGATTGGAATTGTTCTAAACTGGCTTTTATTGATAAAAAAATGGGCTTTACCGTTTCTTATACTCCTTGGCTGCGTGCTTTGGTTCCTGATATTAATTTGGCTTATATTTCTGGTTATTATAAATTAAAAAATGACCAAGCCATATCGGCTTCTTTACGCTATTTTTCATTGGGAAGTATCACTTTCACAAATGCTGCTGGAAATGCAACTGGACAATTTAATCCAAATGAATTTGCGCTTGATTTCGGGTATGCTAAAAAATTATCTGACAGATGGTCAGGGGGAATGGCAATGCGCTATATTTATTCTAACTTAACTGGTGGACAAACGGTAGCGTCAGGACAAACAACTCATCCTGGAAGATCTATTGCCGCAGATATTAACGCCTTTTATCAAAATTCAGATATTACCATAAGTGGTAAAAAAAGTATTTTAAGAGCTGGAATAAATATTTCCAATATTGGAGCAAAAATGTCTTACAGTAGTAGTACGGAAACCGATTTTATTCCCACCGATTTGCGTCTGGGTTCTTCGTTTACTATTAAAACAGATCAATACAATAGCTTTACGTTTATGGTTGATGCCAGCAAGTTATTGGTGCCTACTCCTCCTGTATATTACCAAAGCAAAAAAACAGGCACAGATAGTGTAAATGCAAATGGCTATGTTATTCTTGCCGGAAAAGATCCTAATGTAGGCGTAGTTACTGGGATGATGCAATCTTTTTATGATGCACCTGGAGGCGCATTGGAAGAGTTTCACCAAATAGATTGGTCTTTTGGAACGGAGTATTGGTACAATCAAGAATTCGCAATCCGCTTAGGTTATTTTTATGAAAATAAATATGAAGGCGACCGTCAATATGTTACTCTTGGAGCCGGTTTAAAATACGAAGTTTTCTCTTTAGACTTAGCTTATTTAATTCCTACTCAAATAAATAATCCTTTAGCACACACACTTCGATTCACAATGAATTTCGATATGGATGCTTTTAAAAATCAAAACAAAAAAGACGCTTCTGCAACCAACTAAAAAAGTCTTTTTAGAGAAAAAATAAAATGAAAATACGCGTAGGTTTTGGTTTTGATGTACATCCGTTAAAAGAAGGCGTAAATTTTTGGTTAGGCGGAATTCAATTAAAACATACAAAAGGTGCAGTCGGTCATTCGGATGCAGATGTGTTGATTCACGCTATTTGCGATGCACTTTTGGGAGCAGCTAATTTAGGCGATATTGGTTTTCATTTTCCAAATACATCTTTGGAATTTAAAAATATCGACAGCAAAATTTTATTGAAAAAAGTAGTGGATTTAATTACAAAAGAAGGCTATGAAATCGGTAATATTGATGCTACAATAACGCTCGAAAAACCGAAAATAAATCCGCATATTCCGCAAATGAAAAAGGTGTTATCGCAAGTAATTGGCATTCCTGAAAATGACATTTCTATAAAAGCAACCACTAACGAACAATTGGGTTATGTTGGTAAAGAAGAAGGTGTAAACGCATCTGCTGTTGTGTTGATTCAGAAAAATTAATTTGATGTAATTAGGTGATGAGGTAATTATCCATTATCAATTCTTCATTTTCAATTTGTAAGTAGCCGTCATTCTGGACTTGATTCAGAATCTGTGAGTAAGCTATTTTTTAATTGCTTTTTATCTTGATATAAAAAGCAACAAAAACATCAAGGCTTGGATTCATTGTTTCATTTTTATACTAAACCGCTAACAAGTTGCTGAATTAATCCAATCGAAATTGCACATAGATCGAATAATACTTTTTTCATTGTGCAAATC
>DATLTG010000236.1:0-2834 GCA_035533735.1 Bacteroidia bacterium | reverse complement strand
CTTGAGAAGTTCCTGTTCCTAAAAAAGTAATTTTCATATTTTATGAAAATAAATATTTTGACATTCTGAGTAAAACGAAGAATCTAAAAGATGATTCCCGTTGTTCAGCATGACAGTTTTTTTCTTCACTGCGCATCCACCAAAAAAAGTTCTTTCAGTTTATTTACGCAATAATCCACTTCTTCTTTTGTATTGTATTTACTGAACGAAAAACGCACCGATGGTCTTTCCATATCACAATTAATAGCGCGTAAAACATGCGAACCTTGATTACTTCCAGACGAACAAGCACTTCCGCCTGAAGCAGCAATTCCAGCGATATCTAAATTAAACAATAACATTTCGGCATTTTCGGCTGGAGACAAACAAACATTTAAAACGGTATATAAACTGCTTTTTTTCGCGTCTCCATTAAATGTAACTCCCGGAATATTTTTTTCGAGTTCGGCAATCATATAATTTTTAATTCCTTGCACATGATCTTGATGTGCTTTCATATCACGATTAGCTATTTCAAGTGCTTTTGCTAATCCAACAATTCCATAAATATTTTCAGTACCACCGCGCATATTGCGTTCTTGAGCACCTCCGTAAATAAATGGTTTTATTTTGATATCAGAATTAATGTATAAAAAACCAACACCTTTTGGTCCATGAAATTTATGTGCAGCACAAGTAACAAAATGAGCTTTCACAGCTTGTAAATCCATTGCGTAATGTCCCATAGTTTGTACTGTATCGCAATGAAAAACAGCATTGTATTTGGCACAAATTTCCCCCACTTCTTTTAAAGGCAACAGGTTTCCGATTTCATTATTGGCGTGCATTAAAGAAACTAAGGAGCGTTCGTTGGTTTTTAATAATGCTTCAAAATCTTCCAAATTAACATGACCGTTTGGAAGTAATTTCACAAAACTCAATTTAATTTTTCCGTCTTTTTCTAAAGCTTCCAGTGAATGTAAAACGGCATGATGTTCTATTTTGCTGGTGATGGCGTGTTTTAAGCCCAAATCATGAATGCTACATCGAATAGCCATATTATCCGCTTCTGTTCCACCAGAAGTAAAAAATATTTCTCCGGGAGAAACATTCAAAAATTTCGCAACCGATTTACGAGCATTTTCAATAATAGCACGTGCTTTTCTGCCGAAAGCATGAATGGAAGAAGGATTTCCGAATTCATCGCGCATAACGGGAATCATAGCTTCTAAAACATCAGCGTCAAGCGGTGTTGTGGCAGCATTATCAAAATATATTTTCATCTTTTAAAATTTTTAAATGAATTTATGAAACGGTAATTTGTTGTTCTTTTATCAATTCACGAATATCAAGCATTATCTTTTTAGCCAAATTATCAGCAACGGTTTCTGTTTCGCTTTCTGCATAAATACGAATAATAGGTTCCGTATTTGATCTACGCAAATGTACCCATTCTTTTTCAAAATCTATTTTTACTCCGTCAATAGTACTGATTGGGTTTTTCTTATATTTTTCAATGATGCCTTCTAAAATTTTATCTACATTAATTTCATCTGTTAATTCAATTTTATTTTTAGAAATATGATACATTGGAAATTTTGCTCTCAACTGAGAACAAGATTTTCCCGATTTCGCCAAATGCGTTAGAAACAAAGCAATTCCAACTAAGGCATCACGTCCATAATGCAATTCCGGTAAAATAATTCCGCCATTGCCCTCTCCGCCAATAACAGCATTTGTTTTCTTCATCATTTCAACAACGTTTACTTCGCCAACTGCAGATGCGTTGTAGTTTCCACCAGCTTTTTCGGTTATATCGCGCAAAGCTCTGGTAGAAGACATATTCGAAACGGTATTTCCGTTTTCTACAGATGTTAAAACGTAATCTGCAACAGCAACCAACGTATATTCTTCGCCAAACATTTCTCCGTCTTCCGAAACAAGCGCAAGTCTGTCCACATCCGGATCAACGGCAATTCCTAAGTGAGCATTGTTTTTTGTAACCGTTTTTGATAAATCGCGTAAATTTTCCGGCAAAGGTTCTGGATTATGTGCAAAATTTCCGTTGGGTTCACTATTAACAGGAAAAATAGTTTCAACGCCAAGCGCATTTAGTAATTGCGGCACAATTATTCCTCCTGAAGAATTTACACAATCAATAGCAATTTTAAATTTTTTAGCTTTAATGGCATCTATATCTACCAAAGGTAAAGCGAGTATTTTAGCAATGTGTTTTTGAAAATAAGTTTCGTTTCGATAAACTATTCCAAGTGTATTTACATCTGTAAAATGGTAATTCTCTTCTTCCGCAATTTTAAGCATTTCTAAACCGTCTGCTTCCGAAATAAATTCTCCTTTTTCATTCAGTAATTTCAGCGCATTCCATTGTTTTGGATTATGACTTGCGGTGATAATAATTCCACCATTTGCAGCTTCTTCCGTAACTGCAATTTCAACGGTTGGTGTGGTTGAAAGACCAATATCCACAACAGAAATTCCAAGTCCTTGCAGCGTTCCTAAAACTAAATTATTTACCATATCGCCTGAAATTCGCGCATCACGACCAACGACAATTTTAATTAGTTTATTTTTAGTTTTGTTGTTTATCCAAGTGCCAAAAGCAGCAGTAAATTTAACGATATCAACAGGTGAAAGTCCATCGCCTGGCTTCCCTCCTATTGTTCCGCGTATTCCGGATATTGATTTTATAAGTGTCATTTTATAAGTATAATTACATTAATTTTTGGGAATGCAAAGTTACTTTTTTGTGATTAATTATTCTAAATTATTTGTAAACAAAAAGGGTAAACTTTCTTGGCTGTACTTTTTTCAGTAAAAAAGGACTTACTTAGGAC
>DATLTG010000235.1:0-3878 GCA_035533735.1 Bacteroidia bacterium | reverse complement strand
GGATCATTAAATGATTTAATAAACAAAAAATGTTCCGGACAAACTGAATTATCTTTTGAATTTATATTTGATGATATAAACATAGCTGGTATTTATAAAATTGATTTAGATAAAGAAGGAAACAAATTTATAACAGATGTTAAATCAGGTAACAAACGTTTTGCTGCCGAGTTAAAGAATTCTGATAATATCACTGATGGGAAAGGTTCGTTTGGATTAAACCATTCTAAAGAATATAAAACATTTATTCTTAATCATTCTAGATTGTTTTTTCAAAAAGAAACCTTAGTTAAACAAAAAATTGTTAGTGACACAAAACTGTCATTAGATGCTGGCAACTTAGAGAAAGTATTAGGACGATTATTAAAAAATGAAACGACTCGTGCTGAAATTATTGAATGGCTTCAATTATTGATTCCAGAATTTGAAAAAATAGAAATAATACCTGGAGAGTTGAGTGGAATAGATAACATGCTTATTTATGAAAGAGGCACCAATAAGCCCTTTACAAAGAATTTAATCTCTGATGGCACATTCAATATTTTATCAATTTTAGCTGCTGTTTATCAAAAAGATGAATCTCAGTTTATAAGTATAGAAGAGCCAGAAAATGGTTTAAATCCTAAAGTTATTAAGGAATTAGTAAACCTATTCAGACAAAAATGTAAAGAAGGTCATTTTATATGGTTGAACACTCATTCCCAAACCTTAGTTTCTGAATTAACCACAGAAGAAATTATTCTCGTTGACAAAAAAAACGGGGAAACTATTGCAAAGCAAATAAAAGGAATGAATTTACATGGGTTAAAGATGGATGAAGCTCTTCTCACAAACGCTTTAGGAGGAGGAATACCGTGGTAAAATTAGGTTTTATTGCTGAAGGCACTACTGAAAAAATTGTATTAGAATCAGATGATTTTAGAAATTTTTTAACTGAATTAAAAATTGATTTCATTCTCGCTGTTATTAATGCGGAAGGGTGTGGGAATTTATTGCCTCATAATATTGAAGAATATTCACAAATTCTTATAGATAAAGGAGCGACAAAAATTATTATTCTTTCAGATTTGGATGAAGACATCTGTGTAACAATTACAAAAGAACGAATAAAAGCATTAGAAAATCATCTTGTAATTATTAGTAAAAAACAGATTGAAGCATGGTTCTTGGCAGACACAGAAGCAATGAAACATCTTTTATTAAGCACTTCATTTGAAGAGGCTAATCCTGAATCACATCCCGTGCCATTCGAAACAATAAAACAAATCCGAGTAAATCATACAGGAAGAGGAGTTGGAAGTAAGATAAGACTTGCTACTTATATAATTAATCAAAGTGGTTTCTCAGTAAAAAGAGCTGCGGAGCATCCACATTGTTCAAGTGCTAAATATTTCATAGATAAATTAAAAGCTATTGCTACTTCATAATATTTTAATTTTTTCTTACTATTAATCATAACGATATATGAGTCATCAACTAATAGAATGCGTTCCAAATTTCTCTGAAGGAAGCGACATGAACATCATCAAGCAGATTACAAATGAAATTGAATCTGTTGAAGGTGTAAAATTGTTGAATGTAGATCCCGGAAAAGCGACTAACAGAACAGTTGTAACTTTTGTTGGAACTCCAGAAGCCGTTGTAGAAGCGGCTTTTCAAGGAATTAAAAAAGCTGCCGAGTTAATTGATATGAGCAAACACAAAGGCGAACATCCGCGAATGGGCGCCACAGATGTATGTCCGCTAATTCCGATTGCCGGAATTTCGATGGAAGAAACAGCGGAATATGCTAAAAAATTAGGCGCGAAAGTGGGCAAAGAATTAGCCATTCCTGTTTATTTATACGAAGCTGCACAAGCGGATAAAAAAAGAAATAATCTTTCTGTTATTCGTGCCGGTGAGTACGAAGGGTTTTTTAAAAAAATAAAATTGCCGGAATGGAAACCCGATTTTGGTCCTGCGGAACATTCCGTAAAATCAGGTTCAACCGTAATTGGTGCGCGCGATTTTTTAGTAGCTTTTAATGTCAATTTGAATACTACTTCCACACGCAGAGCTAATTCTATTGCTTTTGATGTGCGAGAAGCTGGTCGCGTTAAACGCGAAGGAAATCCGATAACTGGAAAAATTATTACCGATGAAAAAGGAAATCCTGTTCATGTTCCAGGTAGTTTAAAATCGGTGAAAGCGATTGGTTGGTTTATCGAAGAATATGGCATCGCGCAAATTTCTATGAATTTGACAAACATAAATATTACTCCCGTTCACATTGCTTTTGATGAAGTTTGTAAAAAAGCGCAAGAGCGCGGCATTCGTGTTACAGGTTCCGAATTAGTTGGACTTGTTCCGCTGAAAGCGATGTTGGATGCTGGAAAATATTTTTTGGAAAAACAACAGCGTTCAACCGGAGTTTCGGAAAACGAATTGATTCGCATTGCTGTAAAATCAATGGGATTAAATGAACTTTCACCTTTTTATCCGCAAGAGCGAATTATTGAATATGTATTGAAAAATAATTCGAAAAAGGAATTGATAAATATGTCTTTAACTGCTTTTGCAGATGAAACAGCGAGTGAAAGTCCTGCACCTGGAGGCGGTTCTATTGCTGCTTATATTGGTGCGTTGGGAATTTCTTTAGCTACAATGGTGGCGAATTTATCATCTCATAAACCAGGTTGGGACGAGCGTTGGAAAGAGTTTTCGGATTGGGCGGAACGCGGACAATTTTATAAAAATGAATTGGTGAAATTGGTGGATGAAGATACCAATGCTTTCAATAAAATTATGAGCGCATTTGCTTTACCAAAAGCGAGTGAAGAAGAAAAAACAATTCGCACAAAAGCCATTCAAAATGCTACAAAATATGCTACTGAAATTCCTTTTAAAGTAATGGAACTCAGTTTTGCAGCTATGGAAATAATAAAAGCAATGGCTGAAAATGGAAATCCGAATTCGGTGAGCGATGCCGGTGTTGGCGCACTTTGTGCACGAAGCGCAGTAATGGGAGCTTACTTAAATGTGAAAATAAATGCGAAAGGTTTATCTGACAAAAAATTTGCTGATGATATTATCGCCAAAGGAAAAGCAATAGAAGAAAAAACGAAAGCGGTGGAAACAGAAATTTTGAATGTTGTGAATGGGAAATTGTAATTTTATTTTAATAATTTTTGAAACGCGATAAAATGAAAAGACGATATTTTTTATTTTTTGCAATTTTTTTTCCTGTACTTTTATTTGGGCAAACGGTAAAAGTTTCTATTGCAAATTTTAGTCAAGACAGTTTAATGGTACCTGTCAGCTACATTGCTAAGGATCCCATAATTAGATTTTCTGGTTTGCAAAACAATAAGATTATTTCGTGTGAATTGTTTGCGAACGTTAGTGGAGTGGTATATTCTTGGAATATGTCAAATAAAGATAGTTTGAGTAAAAAGATTATTCAAGTACTATCTGAAGTCAAAGACGCGGAAATTATTATAAGTACAATAGGTATAGACAATGTTAAATATCTTAAATCTGATAGTACTATTGGAAGAGGAAAAGGCCTATTCCTTTTCTTAACTAAAGAAACAAATTTATGTGGAAAATACCACGTAGAATATGATAGATATATAAATGGAAAAGTAAAATTTGCCTATTATTATTGTGATACCAATTGTTTTAAAATAGACTGTTTCAGAAGGAACGGACTTATTTCCGGAACAAAATATTATCCATATTCTTCTGATAAAATTGTTATTATAACTCATGTTACGCATGAGCATATTTAGTTTCTTGCATATTTTTAATTTGAGATAGTTCTTTTAAAGCCGCTTTAATAGCAGCAAGGTATAATTTAGATTTCATAGCGAAATGATTCATTTTGTTGGCAAATTTCA
>DATLTG010000234.1:0-3251 GCA_035533735.1 Bacteroidia bacterium | reverse complement strand
GAGAAATGCGTTCCAAAAACAGCACAACTCGCTCATAAGCTTGCAAACGAATAGGAGTAATGTTACTTTGATTCGCCATTCGTAATTCCGAAAGACGTTTTTTGCTTCCATTATCCAAAAAGCTTTTTACCAAATAATAAGAAGTTGCAAATACAACAACCGAAGGTAAAATGTATTTAAACATTTCTAAAATTACATCCATAGCATAAAGTTTTTATCAATTTTTAGAGCACCCAAATATCGTATTTTTTACCGAAAGTAAATAGTAGTTTGCTTTTCTATTAATACTATTTTTGTGCAAATGATTTAAAATGACAATTTGAATATCGAAATTTTTATAGCGAAAAAAATTATTTTTAGCAAACGACAATCGAAAACCGTTTCTCGTCCTATTGTTCGTATTTCCGTTATTGGAATAGCTTTAGGAATCGCCATTATGATAATTACACTTGCTATTGTAAAGGGATTTCAAACGCAAATCCGAGAAAAAGTTGTTGGTTTTGCTTCCGGAATTCAAATTACAAGTTATGATAATAATACCTCTTACGAACCCAATCCGATTAATAAAAACCAGCCGTTTTACAATACATTAAAAAAGCATAAAGGCATTAAACACATAGAGATTTTTGCTATTAAAAACGGAATTATAAAAACAAAAATAGATAACGAAGGCGTTTTGTTAACAGGCGTTGGAAGTGATTACGATTGGACATTTATCAAAAATAATTTAGTTTCCGGAACTGTTTTCAATGTGAGCGATACTGGTGTTACCGATAAAATTGTGATTTCGGAATTGTTGGCTTCTCGGCTCGAATTAAAATTAAATGAAAAATTATTGGTGTTCTTTGTTACGAAGAAAAAAACGGCTGATAGCACTGTATTTGATTACGAACAGCGCGTTAAAGCATTTTATATATCAGGTATTTACAAAACAGGATTGGAAGATTTTGATAAAAAAACGGTTTTTGTAGATATTGGCGAAATTCAAAAATTAAATTTTTGGAATAAAAACCAGATTGGCGGCTTCGAAATTTCAGTCGATAATTTTAAGGATGTTGATAATATTACAAATTATGTAAATAATCAAATTGGAGAAGGTTTAAATGCACAAAGTACCAAAGAAATAAATTCAACTATTTTTTCGTGGCTCGATTTGCAAAATATAAATGCCATAATTGTAATAACGCTGATGCTTTTAGTGGCTGCTATTAACATGGTTTCCGCTTTATTGATTTTGATATTAGAACGCACCAATATGATTGGAATTTTGAAAGCAATTGGTCAAAAAAGCTGGAGCATTCAGAAAATATTTTTGTACAATGCTACTTATTTAATAGGATTAGGAATGTTTTGGGGAAATGTTTTTGGTATTTCATTGTGCTTACTTCAACAGCATTTTGGTTTTTTTACACTTCCTCAAGCTACTTATTATGTGTCTGTAGTTCCGATACAGATGAATTATTTTTACATTTTATTGCTCAACATTGGAACACTTTTGACCTGTTTATTAATGCTAATAATTCCTTCTTTTATCGTGTCTCGAATTACGCCAATAAAGGCAATTCGGTTTGATTGAGATTTTTATTTTTCTCCTTCAATCCAATGGGAGGAATCTTTTCTAATTGTCTTTTTATAAAACAATGTTTCTTCTGAATCGTTTTTTGAATCTTCATACCATGGCAGATGTTGTGCAATATATTTTCCTCCTGTTCGTAGGGCTTTTTGTTCCCAAATGATACGATTTGAGTATGGTTTATAAAGTGCGAACGTGGTGTCTAAATCTGCATCAAAAATATTTTCTTCCACTTCTTTTTCCCAAAATTTATTTTCCCAATCGAGTACTTTTTGTTTATCTGCATAATGTTCAGGAAGGTCATCTATTTTTAATCCAAAACCAATCTTTTCGATGCCCTTGTATTTAGATAATTTCATTATAAAAAATTCCATAAAGTTAGAAGGGCATTCTTCTATAGGAACAATATCAGAATCGGTGTAAACATAATAGTTATGTTGAAATTGTTTAATAATGCCGGTTTTCCATAAAGCCAAATATCCAACATTATCGTTTAAATGAAATACAGTATACTTTGTAGATTCGTAAAATTTAAGTAAAGGCGGATAGGTGGAATTATTATCAATGATATAAATGTTGTTGTATCCGTTTTTTTCTAACCATTCTATTAATCGTAATAAATAAGTGATTCGGTTTCTATTATTAATAATAATAGGAATTTTTTTAATATTTTTATGATTAGCGTAATTTATTCGAAAAGGAACCAATAACGATCGTTTTAAAATCACCTTTAATTTGTACAGTCTTAATTTTAGTGATTTAATATTAAATGATTTAATATCTTTAAATAATTGTTTAAAATCCATTTTAGTTGTCTAATATTTTTTTATAAGACTCGACAAAATATTTTTTGTCGAAATGAGTCAATGCATACTTATGAGCATTGATGGACATTTCGGCTAAATCATTCTGATTAAGTTTAAAATATTCAATTGCTTTTACACAATCACTTACAATCTCGTTTTCCTCGATGTCGTTTATTAAAATTCCATTCACTTTATTTATTATATGCTCCGAAATACCTCCAACATTTGTAGATATTGGAACAACACTTTGCATCATTGCCTCCATAATTACCATTGGAAATCCTTCGCGAGAGGAAGTCATAATAAGTATTTGTGAATCGGAATAAATTTTTTCCATCATCTTTTCATCTACAATTTCGCCATGTAAAATACAATAGGAGAGATATTTTTCAGGTATTGCATCTTTCACGTTTCCTGCAAAATGAAATTCTACATTTACATTGTTTTTAATAAGTTCGTAAGCAATTTGAGCAATCAGATACACTCTTTTTTCAGGCGTTCCGCGACCAACATACAAAATTTTCAGTTTGCTTTTTTTTTCTTTTACGATATACTGTTTGTGCTCTACAAAATTTGGAATACAAATTATTCGAGATAAATATTTATAATCGATATTATTAGAAAGATATAATTTTTCAAAATCTATTTTTGTTTTTTCATTAATTACAATCCTTTTATTCAAACGGGAAGCGAGTGGCAAACTCCATTTTTCAGGGCCAGGTTCGTATTTATGGACAAAGGCATGAATCAAATCCATACATTTAATTTCACTTGGAAGTAAAGGAATAAGTTGATAAAAGTATTCAGAATTACAGCCAAATAAAATGGCATTTTTATTTTTCTCACAAATGGATTCAATTTTTTTTGTTAGC
>DATLTG010000233.1:0-3132 GCA_035533735.1 Bacteroidia bacterium | reverse complement strand
CCGTCTAAACTTATTTTTCCGATAATGCCGATTCCAAGAAATTTACCTATGTCAAAATTGTCTGATTTAATTTTACCGCTATAAGTAACAGTGTCATTTTCAGAAGGTTTTTTCATATCCATATCCGATGAAATATTTCCAAGAGCAGTTGAAAATTTTCCATAAGCAACAAAATCAGAATAATAACCTGAGAAGTTTCCTTGAAAAATTATTTTTCCTAAAAGCCCAATATTTTCAGGAACTTCCAATGTTTTTTGTTCATTAAATGGAGGTATCGGGATTTGTTCTAAATCTCCGCGCGTAGTGGTTAATCTATCAATATCTAAGTGCATATATGTTTCCGAAAAATTTGGTAAACCAGTCATATCAACATCTCCAGAAAATTGCGTATTGTCTCCGAATAAAATATTCATATTTTTTCCGCGCAAATCACTTACCGTTCCACTAATATCACCAGAAATGCTGATGGTTTTATACATTCCTTTTAAATCGGGAGAAAAATAAGCAATGTCGTTCATCTCTAATCGCGATTTATTAAAAACCGCTTTCATGTGCACATTATCATCAAAATCGTGAATAAAATCAGTGTATTTTTTATATTTGAAAATTAAGTCTGTTGAAATATCACTTTCTGCAGTAACCACATGCAATTGGTCTAACTCCATTCCTACCGGACTTAGCTTGACATAGCAAGTAAAATCGCGCAGTTGAAATCCAGATTTTTCAATGGTAGAAAGATGGTTAATGCTAGCACGAATGGTGTCGCCAAAAAATTCCACATCGCTAATTTGTGCGTGAATATTCTCTGCATGTAAATCAGAAAAATTAATTCCAGTAGTCGTGCTTGTATCGTTTCTATCTTGTAATTTAAAATCTACATTATTCAATGCTAAGCCACCAAACTTAAAGTGCCAACCTGTGGAAGTAGTATCAGCAGTTGTGTCTGTTGAAGTAAATTCATCTATAATAAATTGAAGGTTTAAATCTTTCTCATTTTTATAGGTTATTAATGCTAATTGCATGTTTTTAAATTCTACATTTTTTATAAAAATATGATGCGTTTCGCGATTAATTTTTCCGATGCTTAAAGCTATTTTCTGCGCATACAAAAGTGTGTCTTTATGCAAATCTTGCACATACACTTTTTCTAAAATTATTTTATTGAAAAAGCCAATATCAACTCCTCCAACTTCAACTTTGGTGTGTAATTTTTCTGAATAATAGGCAGCAATTTTTTGTGTAATCCACGTTTGTACCGGACTTGTACGTAGCAATAAATACGCAATCAGCAGCAATAAAAACAGCGAGATGAAAAAGTAGAGCAATATTTTGCGTAATTTTTTAATAACTTTGAATTTTAAATGGTATAAAAAAATATTTTTTTGCCTTGCGAGCAAGGCAAAGTTACACTTTATGGCACATCTCAATACAATAATTTTAGGAATTGAATCTTCCTGTGATGATACCGCAGCAGCAATTATCTGCGATGGCAAATTGCTTGCCAATTGTATTGCGAACCAAAAAATCCATGAATCTTACGGTGGCGTTGTGCCGGAATTGGCTTCTAGAGCGCATCAGCAAAATATTATTCCAGTAGTTGATGAAGCACTAAAAAAAGCGAATATCAAAAAAGAAGAAATTTCAGCTATTGCTTATACAAGAGGTCCAGGTTTGATTGGTTCTTTATTGGTAGGAAGTTCATTTGCCAAAGGATTATCGCTTGGTTTAAACATTCCTTTGATTGAGGTAAACCACATGCAAGCGCATATTTTAGCCCATTTTATTGAAGATGAAAAAAATATTTTTTCGCCACCAAATTTTCCGTTTTTATGCTTAACCGTTTCGGGCGGACATACACAAATTGTGCTTGTAAAAGATTATTTTGAAATGGAAATTATCGGTCAAACAATGGACGATGCTGCTGGAGAAGCCTTTGATAAAATGGCGAAAATAATTGGATTTCCCTATCTCGGTGGTGTATTTATTGATAAACTTGCCAAAGAAGGGAATCCTGCTGCTTTTAAATTTCCCGTTCCTGTAATGCCAGATTTAGATTTCAGTTTCAGTGGCTTAAAAACAGCTTTTTTGTATTTCATTCAAAAGCAAACAAAAATAAACCCGAATTTTATTGAAGAAAACAAAGCTAACATTTGCGCTTCTATTCAAGCCAATATCATTCATATTTTAACTGAAAAATTGAAAAAAGCGGCTGAACAAACCGACATTAAAGAAATTGCTATTGCTGGTGGAGTAGCTGCCAACTCGGGTTTGCGAAATAAATTACATGAAATAGCTGCTCAAAAAAACTGGAAAGTTTTTATTCCAGAATTAGCTTATTGCACCGATAATGCAGCAATGATAGCTATTACGGGTTATTTTAAATTTTTAAAAAAAGATTTTTCAGAACAAAATGTAGCACCCACTGCGAGATATAATTTTTAAATAAAGTGTCTAAAAAAATAATTTTTTGAGAACGTTTTTTCATGCTGAATGCAGCGAACAATCTAAAAAAAAACGAGATGCTTCACGTTGTTAAAGTTGTTGGATTTTAGTAAAAACTTTGTAATTCCACTTTGTACTTGATACTGAATACTAAGTACTAAATACTTGATACTATTATAACGGAAACGTCAATAACGCCTGTTTCATCGCATTTTCAAACGCAGATTTATTCAAATTTAATTCCACATTTATTTTTTCGAAATAAAAAATTAAATTTTCTGTTGGCATATTTCCAGTCAATTTATCGGATGCCATTGGACAACCTCCATAACCTTTTATAGCAGCATCAAAACGCTTGCAACCACTTTCGTAAGCAGCTCGGACTTTCTCTTCCCAAGCAGTTGGAGTGGTGTGTAAATGTGCACCAAACTCCACGTTTGGCAATTCTGGAATTAAATTAGAAAATAGATTTTTGATGTTTTCAGGATTCGAAACGCCTGTTGTATCTGCTAAGGCAATTATTGAAATTCCTAAATCGTGCATTTTTTTTGTCCAATGTATGGCGATATCGCTGTTCCATAAATCTCCGTAAGGATTACCGAAAGCCATTGAAATATAAATCACCAATTTTTTATTTTTTTTCAAACACAATTTCTGAATTTCTTCCACTCTTTTTAGTGATTCTGAAAT
>DATLTG010000232.1:0-2061 GCA_035533735.1 Bacteroidia bacterium | reverse complement strand
TTTATTAAAAAAAATATTGTATCAAAAAAATAATTCTCTCAGAATAGCTGATAATTTTTAGTTTTGCACTGTTATTTCCGAAAAAAAATTATCTAAAAATGGCAATAGTTATTCCATTTAAAGGCATACGTCCTTCAAACGACAAAGTGCATTTGGTTGCTTCTCGTGCAGTAGATGGCTATTCAAAAAATGAGTTAAAAGAAAAACTTTCCGGAAATCCTTTTTCCTTTCTACACGTTATTCTACCTGACGTTCAAGATGATAAAAAAACAAAGCCGGGTTCTTTCGAACGCTTACAAAAAGTTAAAAATAAATTTGTTCACTTTATTGAAGAAAAAATTTTTATTCGCGATACTTCTCCTTGTTATTACATTTACAGACGAATTAAAAACGAGCAGGAATTTACAGGAATCATTGGCTGTTCGTCAATTGAAGATTATTTTAATGGAACTATAAAAAAACACGAAGACACGCTTACCGACAGAGTACAAAAATTAAAAAACTACTTGGAAGTTTGTGATTTTAACGCAGAACCTGTTTTGTTCAGCTACCCAAATGATTCCATTATTGATAATTTAACGCTTCAACTAACTGTATCTTCTCCTTCGTATGATTTTACAACTACCGATAAAATTCGGCATCAATTATGGGTTGTGAATCAAACAGAGAACATTCAACTTATATCAAATCGTTTTGTAAAAATGCCTGCTATATATATTGCAGATGGACATCATCGTTCCGCTTCATCGGCATTGCTTGCTAAATCAAGAAAAGAAAAAAATAAAAATCATACAGGAATTGAACCTTATAATTTTTATCTCGGAATTTTTTTTCCGGAAACACAATTAAAAATTTATGATTTTAATCGTGTTGTAAAGGATTTAAATGGAATTGAAAAAAATATTTTTTTAGAAAAATTATTACCTCATTTTTCAATAATAAATAAAGGCGATAAAATTTATAAAGCCAGCGGATTGCATAATTTCAGTATGTATTTAGAAAAAGAATGGTATTCGCTTACGCTGAAAAATAATTTTTTAACTGATGTAAATCCATCCGAAAATTTAGATGCGTATTTACTAACAAAATACATTCTTGCACCACTTTTAAATATTGAGGATTTACGTACAAACAAACGTATTGGATTTGTTGCAGGAATTAAAGGAATGGAAGAACTAAAAAATCAAGTAGATTCCGGTAAAGCAAAAGTCGCGTTTGGGTTATATCCAGTAAGTATGAAACAGCTCAAAGAAATTGCCGATGCTAATCAAATTATGCCACCAAAATCGACTTGGATTGAGCCTAAAATGCGCAACGGTTTGGTTGTTTATAGTTTAAGTGAAAAATGAATCAATGGATATAATAAAAAATCTTCAAAAAATTAAAAACGAATTACCTCCTTCCGTTTCGTTAATTGCTGTTAGTAAAACATATTCTGCTGAAAAAATAAAAGAATTATATAATGTCGGACAACGAAAATTCGGAGAAAATAAAGTGCAAGAAATGTGCGAAAAATACGCACAACTTCCGACAGATATTCAATGGCATTTTATAGGGCATTTGCAAACTAATAAAGTAAAATATATTGCTACTTTTGTGAGCTTAATACATTCGGTTGACAGCTTAAAACTATTACAGGAAATCAATAAACAAGCAAAAAAAAAAAAACGCATTATTAATTGTCTGCTGCAAATTTACATTGCAAATGAGGATACTAAATTTGGATTGACTTTTGAAGAATTTGAAAAACTATTAATAGCTAAAGAATTGGAAGAAATGCAACACATAAAAATTGTTGGATTAATGGGAATGGCGACTAACACAAACAACATCAATCAAATTGCAAATGAATTTAAAACATTGAAACTATTTTTTGAAATTCAAAAAAATAATTTTCGGCAAAATGCCAACATGCAAATTTTAAGTATGGGCATGAGTTCTGATTATAAAATTGCAGTTGAACAAGGAAGCAATTTGGTTCGCATTGGCAGCCTCATATTTGGAGATAGAATTTTAACGAAATAAAAATTACAATGAAAAACAACCACCATTCCGAAGAAA
>DATLTG010000231.1:0-11425 GCA_035533735.1 Bacteroidia bacterium | reverse complement strand
AGTGCGTTTTAAACTTTTCCCAATTAAACCAATTAATGCGGCTGTAATTGGAAGCAGTACAAACACAAATAAGGAAAGTTGCGGACTCATAAAAACAAGTGTACCGAGAAAAATAAGAATATTGAAAGGATCGCGAAAAATCATTTCGAGCGAACTCATAATTGACCATTCAACTTCTTGAACATCTGTAGTAATACGCGACATAATATCGCCTTTGCGTTCTTCCGAATAATAGGAAAGCGGCAAGTCAAGCGTTTTATTAAAAATAGCATTTCGGTAATCTTTTACAACGCCATTGCGAATGGGAGCTAAAAAAAACATTGCCAAATAACGAAAAATATTTTTCAGAAAAATAACTACTGTCAATAATACACACATCAAAAGTAAGGCGTGTAATTTTCCATTCTGAATAATAATAGAAGTAATATGATAATTAAAAACGGCAGTAAGTCCGTTTACCGATAAATGAAAAGTAGGAGCTCCAGCAGCAAGTGTTTTGGCATAATCGGCATCGTTGGTTTGGAACAATAAATTTAAAATCGGAATTGCCATCGTCAACGAAAAAAGCGAAAAAACTACGGCAATAATATTGAAAACAATATTTGAGATGGCGTAACTCCAATAGCCTTTTACGTATCCTAAAATTCGGAACAGATTTTTCACGCGGCAAAGATAAATTTTATTTTCGAGGAGCTGCTATTGCAGAGAAATAGAATTTTTTTCTCGAAAAAAAGAAAAACAATTTTTTTGAAAGGCTATCTTAATATAAACTTAATGGGAATTTGGTATATAACATTTACTGGCTTATTATTATGTTCACCAGGTTTCCAATTGGGCATATTGTTAATTACTCGTAATGCTTCCGCATCAAAATTTTTTGAACCACTCACACTTCGCAAAATTTTTGAATTTATTATTTTTCCTGTTTTACTAATAACAAAAGATACATAAACCGTTCCTTGAATTCCGTTTTCCTGTTCCCATTTTGGATATTTAGTATTTGTTTGTAAATAACTAAACAAACTATCAGTACCACCAACAAATTCGGGCATTTTTTCTACAATTATATAAGTATCATTTACTTTTTCAGTATCTGATCCAACATTTATCATTCCTGAAACCGCAGGTAGATCTTGATTTATTTTAGAGTTCGGAATTTTGTGTTGTGAAGTATCTGCAGATACTTTTTTTTCAGTAGAATCTTTTTTGCTGATTGTAATTAAACTATCCTTTTGAATTTTTGTAGAATTAGAGTTGGGAGCCGGATTATTGCAACTGGCGAGAATCATTGTGCCAACGCTTAACAAGTAAAATGGCAAGTTTGACTTTTTCTGTTTTTGAGAAAGTCCTTCAATTACTACTAAAATATCTGTATGAGAAAAATCTAATTGTGATGGATACAATCTTCCGCAAATTTGATTGTCGCGATTTGATAAAACGTAACGAAGAATTTCTTCTCTGGATTTGTTCGTGAAATCAATAACATCCTTTTTGCAATTTTCGCAAAATCGAGCATGAAGACCTAACTTCATTCCTTCCCAATTTTCTGGACACGGATTTTTTATTTGAAACTTTGTCATAAAACGAGACTAATTTGTTCCGTTAAAAGTAGCTTTTTTTTATGGAAAAGAAAAACCCTCTTGAAAAAACATTTTTTTTGATGAGCAATTTAATATCGTCTCTACGAGACTTGCGTGAATATTTTCATTATTATTCTACCGATATTTTGTTCCTACGGAACAGAAAAATAAATTCAAATTTGAGTTTCAAAAAAATATTTTTTGAAATTTAAATTTTTGTCTTGATACTAAATACTAATATCCAATATCTATTTTTTGTTGGCTTCTTTGATATATTCTTCTAAAGCCATTGTCATGGAAGGCGCAGCCGGTTTGGGAGCATGAATATTTAATTTTAATCCGGCTTCTTTAACTGCTTGTGCGGTGGATGGTCCGAAAGCGGCAATAAGCGTTTTATTCTGTTTAAATTTAGGGAAATTTTTAAACAATGATTTAATCCCAGAAGGACTGAAAAAAACAATAATATCGTAATTCACTTTTGCTAAATCTGAAATATCGCTGCACACCGTTTTATACAAAACGGCTTTTGTATATTTCACTTTTTGAGTGTCTAAAATTTCTGTAATTTGTTCTTTATGAATATCGGAACATGGCAATAAATACCTTTCGTCTTTGTGTTTTTTTATGAGTTCAATTAAATCTTTTATGGTTTGCTTGCCATGAAAAATTTTTCTTTTACGATAAACAATATGTTTCTGAAGATACAATGCAGTTGATTCCGAAATGCAAAAATATTTCATATCATCCGGAACAGTAACGCGCATTTCTTCGCAAATTCTGAAAAAATGATCTACCGCATTTCTGCTGGTTAAAATAATAGCAGTATGCTCCAAAATAACAATACGCGTTTTGCGAAATTCATGCGATGGAATTCCTTCTAAATGGATAAACTCGCGGAAATCAATTTTTACATTTTGTTTTTTCGCTAAATCAAAATAAGGCGATTTATCTGACTCCGGTTTAGGTTGGGTAATGAGTATATTTTTTATTTTCAAGGATAAAAATTTTTTGTTATAAAAACCAACAGCTAATTTATTTTCCTAATTATCTACGAATAAATAATTTTATAAAAACAATCAAAGGTAAAATTTCAAGGGTGCAAAGGTAAACAAATAAATAAGACTTAGAAATACGTTGATTGTTAATATTAAAAAAAAGTCCGCGAAGTAACCTGTAAGAAAGCGTTACAACAATAATTCCTACGCCTAACATATAAAAAATACCGAGCGGAATTATTTTTATGTATGCAATGGCAATAACAACCGGAATAAGCAATAATCCAAGTGTTTCGTTAAACATAAAAATGGTTAAAATATATTCTGAAATTTCTTTTTTAATATTCAATACAAAACCAATAAAAGCAACTGTTATTAACTTAATCGAATAAATTATTACAATGCAAGCGCAAATAATAAAATACAATTCTATGCCTTTTTCTTTCAAAAATAAGAAATGGTAAGCAGTATTCGCCTGAAAAACAAAAAGGGCACTTGCTAAAATAAAAATGAGAGATAATAAAATAGATGCAATGCCATTTAAAGTGTAATCTTCGCGTAAAAATTGATTCAAATAACGCATACTTAATGTGGCTTCAAAAATTTGACGCAAGCGTTTACGATAGCCGCTGTTTAGCCAAACAAAAAGTATTGCAATCAATAAAATAATTCCAGAAATCCAGTACGCCTCTGCAATAGGTTCATAAAGAGGTTGGATTTGTTTAACTTCTAAACTATGTCCGCTGAAAAGCGATTTTTCGGGATGACCTTTAAAATTAGTAATAGGTTGTGTTCCTGCGCTCAACCATGAAGGCTCGGCAAAAGGAGCTGTTGTTAAACCGCTTGGTTTTGTTATAAGAATATTATTTTTTTGGGACATAAATATCAACTCGCTTTATTCCGTAAGCAAAGATATACAAATGAAAAAAGACCAAATAAAAAATCTTTAAATAATACGTTATTAACTATCAACTGTTGAAACAAAAATATTTCGGCTTTGTTTTACTGATAAACGAAAGCGTTTCTTTGCAGATATTTCTGTTTAAAAATCACATTTAAAAATAAAAAATATGCGTATTGATTATAAAATCGGTATTATTCTTTTGGTTACCGTAACCATTTTTTCATGTGTTCCACAAAAAAAATTGCAAGAAGAACAAGCTAAACGCGAAAGTTGCGAAAAAGAATTGACGGCATTAAAAGCAACCGATCAAGATTGTCAATCGAAAAATGCGGATATGAAAGAGCAACTGACAGAAAATGCAAAAGCAATAAAAGGTTTGCAAAGCGATACCGCCATTTTGGGGAATAGCTATCGTGAAATTACCCAGAAATACGATAAGTTGAATGAGATAAACGAAGAATTACTTTCGAAATACAACCAATTACTTGCCGGAAATTTATCAGATACCAAACAACTTTCTGGACAATTACAAAATACGCAAGATGAGTTATTGAAAAAACAAGATCAGTTGAATGCCGAAAAACACAATTTGGATTCATTAACGGTTGAACTTCAAAAACGGGAAGCTCGTGTAAATCAATTAGAATTAATCTTGAAACAAAAAGATCAAGCAGTTCAAGATTTAAAGAAAAAAGTTTCGGATGCTTTACTTGGTTTTGAAAATAAAGGACTAACCGTTACCGAGAAAAATGGAAAAATTTATGTGTCCTTAGATGAGAGTTTATTATTTGCTTCTGGAAGTACACAAGTAGAAGCAAAAGGTGTTGATGCACTACAAACCTTAGCAAAAGTATTGGCTCAAAATCCGGATATTAGTATTATGGTGGAAGGAAATACAGACAATGTGCCCATGAAAGGTAGAGGTGATATTAAAGATAATTGGGATTTGAGTGTGATGCGTGCTACTTCAGTTGTGAAAATTTTACTTAAAAATCAAGATGTAAATCCAGCACATCTCACTGCTGCGGGTTGTGGCGAATATAATCCGGTGGATAGTAATAGTACTTCCGAAGGACGTGCTAAAAACAGAAGAACGGATATTATTCTTACTCCAAAATTGGATTCTTTGTTTAAAGTGTTAGACGAAAATTAAGTTTTGAAAAAATTATTTTCGGACTTCCGAAAAATAAGTAGCAATGCGTTGCTTTACGTTTTCACGGATGTCCATATAAAATAGTCCGTAATCAACTAAATGGTAATAGCCAAAAAGACTTGGATAACCGCTTTTGTGAGGTTTATGAATCCATAATTTTCCGTTGGAACATTCAGCATCACAAATATTTTTATCAATGTGTTTAAAATGAAATGAAACGCCTCCGAGATTTTTTTCTTTACTCGCATAAACGGTATCATCTTTCCACGTAAGTGGATTTACGCAAACAAAATTGGTCGCATCAATTCGTTTATTGAGTTTAATGCCCCATTTCACCGTATTCCAGCCAATAACACAAGCAAGTTGATTTGCTGAATCGCAAACCGGAATGTTTACATAATCATCTGTTCGTACATCTCCACCAATTAAATAACCGGCAATAAAACGTTTTCGTAAATCGGCATTATTATCAAAAAAATCATGTAGCAATCTTCTGGCGAGATAGGTTCCCTGACTGTGCGAAGCAATGATAATCGGTCGTCCGTTATTGTAATGATCCAAATAATATTGAAACGCTTTTTTTACATCTTGATATGCAAAGTTGAGCGGCAGTTTGCCTTTTGTAGTATCAAAAAAAGAATACAAAGTTGCTTGGCGATAACGAGGTGCGTAAATTCGGCAACTGCCATTAAAAACGGAAGCTTCGTAATGGATAGATTCTCGGTCTGTTTTTTTATTCAGATGTTTGCTATACACATCGCCATTCCAATTTTTACGACCAAAAAAGGAAGTTGGATAGACAAAAAAGACATCCACTTTGGCATCTTTCTGATTGTCTTTTAAATTACTTTTTGTTGGAACAGAATCGGACGCATTTTTAATTGTTGGAAGAGCTGCCCAACAATTTTGATTGCTGTAATCGGGAGCAGCAGGATGTTTATACGCGTCAAAACTTCTTGACGGACGAATTATCCACATACAAGAATTTAAAAAAAGGAGCACCAAAAAAAGCGGCAGAAAAATTATTTTTTTCATCGGAGAAAAATAGTTCTTATCCAATCGCTTGTTCCAAATCTTTTATCAAATCATCAGCATCTTCAATGCCAACACTCAAACGAATTAATGAATCCACCACACCTGTTTTTTCGCGTTCTTCTTTTGGGATAGATGCATGTGTCATTGTTGCTGGATGTCCGCACAAAGATTCTACGCCACCCAAAGATTCGGCTAAAGCAAACAAATGCAATTTCGATAAAATTTTATGCGCGTCTTCCATTTTATTTCCTTTCAATGTAAACGACATCATGCCGCCAAAATCGCGCATTTGCGTTTTCGCTACTAAATGATTGGGATGCGTTTCAAATCCTGGCCAATATACATTTTCTACTTTCGGATGTTGCTTTAAATAATGCGCAATTTTTTTTCCGTTTTCAGAATGCCTTGCCATTCGTAAATGCAATGTTTTTATTCCTCGTAAAACCAAAAAGCAATCTTGTGGACCGGGAACTCCTCCGCAACTATTTTGTATAAAAGCCAAACGTTCCGCTAAGTTATCGTCTTTGCAAATCAAGGCGCCCATAACAACATCAGAATGTCCGCCCAAATATTTTGTAACCGAGTGCATTACAATATCAGCACCTAAATCCAAAGGCGTTTGTAAATAAGGTGAAGCAAACGTATTATCCACTGCCAACAAAATATTATTTTTTTGTGCGATAGCAGCAACTGCTTTAATGTCGATGATATTCAACATTGGATTAGTGGGCGTTTCTACCCAAATTAGTTTGGTATTTTTGGTAATGTATTTTTCAATATCTGCCGCATTTTGCATGCCGATAAAATGAAATTTTAAGCCGTATTGTGCAAATATTTTTGTAAAAATACGATAGGTTCCTCCGTATAAATCGTTGGTAGAAATTACTTCATCCCCGGGTTTTAACAATTTCACAACTGCATCAATAGCCGCCATTCCGCTACTAAAACACAAACCATGTTTTCCGTTTTCAAGCGCGGCTAAATTTTTTTCTAAGGCTTTGCGAGTAGGATTGTGTGTACGAGAATACTCATACCCTTTGTGATTTCCCGGTGCCGCTTGTACATAAGTGGAAGTTTGATAAATAGGAGTCATAATGGCTCCTGTGGCGGTGTCCGGCTCTTGACCGGCATGAATAGCTTTTGTTCCGAATTTCATAATAAATTTATTTTTTCGGAAGCGAAATTAGGAAGAATTTATTTATGCCTTCTTTTTATAAATAAGAATAACCATTAAGTAGGAATTGTAAAACATAAAAGATTGAAAAATAAATCTTCAAAAGTTTTTTTTTAAATCTTTAACTACACAAAATTTTACTAAAAATCTTTTAACTAAATTTGTCGGATAAATTTTTTTTGTATTGAAATTTTATCTGAAAATATTTTTTTGCGCAAGCCTTTTTTTATTTTTCCAAATACAACCTGTTTGGGCGCAATTGGTAGTAAATAATACAGAAACACCTCAACAATTAGTTCAAAATGTATTGCTCGGAAGTGGCGTAGTTGCCAGTAATATTACCTATACAGGAGCGCAAATTGCAACCGGTTTTTTTAACGGAACTAATTCAAATATCGGTATCAGCAGCGGCATTTTAATGACAACCGGGAGCATTAATTTAGCGGTTGGTCCGAATAACCAAACAAGTGCCGGATTGAATTTACATTTACCGGGAGATTCTGATTTAACAGCTCTTTCGGGAGGCGCAACGTATGATGCTGCAATATTAGAATTTGATTTTGTACCGTATGCCGATACGATAAAATTTCATTATGTTTTCGGCTCGGAAGAATATCCGGAATATGTTTGCTGCCCAGATAATGATGTTTTTGCATTTTTTATAAGCGGTCCAGGCATTACCGGTAAAAAAAATTTAGCAGTTATCCCTAATACAACAACTCCAATTTCTACCAACACTTTAAATGGAAATTGTGTAACTACAAGCGCGTGTAATTCATCCAATCCTTGTTGTAACAGTAATTCTATTTATTATATTGATAATACAGCTGGAACAACTGTTCAGTACAATGGATTTACAACTCCGATGACGGCAGTTTCACCAGTTGAATGCGGACATAAATATCACATTAAAATTGCTATTGCCGATGGTGGAGATGGAAATATTGATTCGGGTGTTTTTTTAGAAGCAGGTAGTTTTACAGGCGGAAATTCATTGCACATACAAACCAATTTATCAGCCGATACACTTTGTCCGAATGATAATTTACAAGTGTATTGTACAGATACTTCAACAGCACATATTTTTAATTGGAACTTTGATAGCGCGACAGTGCTTTCTGGAAGTGGTGCCGGACCTTATACTTTAAATTGGACAACTCCTGGAATGAAAAAAATAGTTGTTTCTGTTCCTGGTTTTTGCGAAGGCGGAGCAGATTCAACGTACATTCATGTTAATGCTTGCGATGTATTACCTCCCAATGTTTTTACGCCTAATGGCGATAATGTGAACGATTATTTTGTGATTCAAAATCTGGAAAAATATCCAAACACAAAACTGACCATATACAATCGTTGGGGAAAAATTATTTTTCACGATGATAATTATCACAATGAATGGAATGGAAATGATGTGGTTGATGGAACCTATTTTTACATATTAGATGTTTCTGGCGATAAAACACTGAAAGGTTTTGTTACTATTTTGCGAAAAAAATAATTTTAAATTCCGTTTTTCAGATGAAAAAAATAGTTGTTTTTACTGGAGCCGGAATAAGTGCAGAAAGCGGAATACAAACGTTTCGTGATTCGGGAGGTTTGTGGGAAAAATATGATATTAACGAAGTGGCAACTCCCGAAGCTTGGGAAAAAAATCCTGAATTAGTACTCGATTTTTACAACAAACGCAAACAACAAGTAATGAATGCAAAGCCCAATGCAGCGCATTATGCTTTGGTGGATTTAGAAAAAAAATTCGATGTGCAAATCATCACACAAAATATTGACGATTTACACGAACGTGCCGGCTCAAAAAAAGTATTGCATTTACATGGAGAAATTATGAAAGTGCGCAGCAGCGTTGATGAATCATTAATTTATGAAGCGCACAAAATGGAATTAAAAATAGGCGATTTTTGTACAAAAGGTTCTCAATTACGACCGCACATTGTTTGGTTTGGCGAATTAGTTCCGAATATGGAATTAGCCTATTTTATTGCAGCAAAAGCAGATTTTTTTATTGTAATTGGCACTTCTCTGAGTATTTATCCGGCAGCCGGTTTGTTAGAAGCCGTTCCAGAAAATAAAACTAAATATATTGTTGATCCAAGTTCGATCAAAATCCCTCCAATTAAAAATATTTTTTTTAGAAAAGAAAAAGCCAGCATCGGAGTTCCCGCGCTGGCTAATGAATTATTGTCAAAAGAAAAATAATAATTTTAAATCAGATATTTTAATGTGTTACAATTAATTTTTTAGTAGCAATTGTTTTGTCGTTTACTACAAAAGTATAAAAATAAATTCCCGTATTCATTCCCGAAACATCTATTTTGACAGTTCCGCTACGATTGATGACGTCAATTGGTAATTCATTTACTTTTTGTCCCAACATATTGTAAAAATCAATTTTTGCAGAAGTAGTATTTGATGCTAATGAATAATTTAACGCGGCTATATCAGAAGCTGGATTTGGATAAGCGGAAGACAAAGAGTTTTGCCCCACATTTCCTAAATTCTGAACACCTGTTGGTGTAACGTTATAATTTACAATTACCCAAGAAGAATCGTTAGGATTGCTTTGATCAAAATAAACGTATCTGATGGTTGTTACGCCAACTCCGTTCGGATTGTAATATCCTCTAAACAGTGTATAAACTGAATCCGCTTTAATAAGTTGCCCTGTTGGCGATTGGTCAGTTCCTGGTCCATAACATTGCACCCAACAAAACAAATTAGAGCTTCCACTTACGGTAGAAATGGTGTCGCGTTTACACTTTACCGTTATATCGCCACTGGAGATATTTTGAACATTCAAATATATTTCCATCTGATGACTTGGGTCGCCCCAATAATTAAGTGTCATTCCATTAACAACGGAACTGTTAACAGGATTGATGATTTTTAAATTTTGTCCTTCGGAAAGTGATGCTAACAAAGAGACAGCTAACAAAGAGAGTATAATTTTTTTCATAACAGTTTTATTTTAATAAAAATTTAATGGTGTAAAGTTACGACTTATATTTTTTATTAAAAATCGCAAACACTTATACGGCAAAACTAAAAAAAGGTTATTATTGCATTGCTAAAAGAACAAACATTTAAAATCCTTGCTAATAGCGGAATTTTTGTTTTTAAAAAATAGGATTCCAAGAATTTAGCAAAAAAAATTAGGAATTGATTTTCGCTCTTTCTACTTTTACGCTACAAATTTTATTAGAAATCTCTTATAAACAAGTATAAATTAAAAAAATTAAACATGAAAAAAATAATACTAAGTATAATCGGATTAACAGCATTTATGTTTTCCGCAAACGCACAAGTAATTCAATCTCAAAACTTTGAGAGTGGAATGGGTACTTGGACGCAACAAAAAGCGGCAGCTATCCCAACAAACAAAGGTTGGAATATTAGTACCAATATTGGTAGCAGCACCGGAGGCGGACCATTAAGCGGCAGTGGTTATCTTGCCCCACATACCAATTATGCTTGGGTGGATGATTATGATAACAATTCTGCATCTGCAACAAACAATGACAGCTTATATTCAACTTCTATGAATTGTACTGCTTATACAAAAGTATTTATTTCTTTTGATGTTTGGTTTCAAGAAGTTTATGCTACTAACCCTGCACTTGCAGAAGTAGCAACCATTGCAGTATCTACTAATGGCGGTGCAACTTGGATAAAAGCGGACACCATTGGAGGCGCAAGCAATAACAATTGGAGAACAGCTACGTATGATATTTCTGCTTATGCAGCAGGACAAGCAAATGTTATGGTCGCTTTTACCTACGCTGATATGGGAACTCGAGTGTATGGAATAGGAATTGACAATGTAAACATATTTGCACCTTATAACTACGATTTAGCAGTACAATCACAAAATTTGCCTTATTATCTACAAACAAATTCTGCGCATACTGTTTCTGGTTCTATTTACAATAATGGTTCAAGTACAGTAACTTCAATGAATTTGAATTACAGTGTAAATGGCGGTGCTCCTGTTACGGATGCGCTTACAGGATTGAGTATTCCACAAATAAGCACTTACAATTTTACACATAATATTGCATGGACTCCAACAACTGCTGGTTTTTATACGATGAAAATTTGGGCAGATAACATTAATGGAAACCCTGACCAAAATCATGCAAATGATACACTGGTGGCATCTTTTCAAGTTATGGATTCCATTGCAGTGAAAATGCCATTGTTCGAAGAATTTAACCAAGCATCTTGCGATCCATGTGCACAAGCAACTCCAAATTTGGATTCTGTTTTGTATAATACACGTAATATTGGGAATGCAATACGTTATCACGTAAGTTGGCCAGGAACAGATTATATGAATCAAGTAACCAACACACCTTTTGTAAATGCGAGAGTTGTTACTTATTACGGTGTTTCAGGTGTACCTGATGCAAAATTAGATGGAAGTATAGATGTTTATCCTGGAAGTATTAGAACTTCTGATATTGCAACTGAAGCAGCTTTAGGATCTCCATTTAAGATTGGTTTAAGTGCAACTTATAGTCCAAGTACAAATACTTACGCTGTTACCGCGAATATAAAATCGTTTGGAACAAT
>DATLTG010000230.1:0-3228 GCA_035533735.1 Bacteroidia bacterium | reverse complement strand
AACATGTGATTGGAAAAATTAAGGTATTCAGAATAATGGCAGAAAAGTATCGGAACAGAAGGAAAAACCATGAATTAAGAATGAAACTGATTTGCGGTATATATAATTTTGAACTAAAATGACTTACGCAAGAGGTCTAATTAACACTTCTACGTATTATTCGTGTAAACTTAATATAGGAATATGCGTATAAAGTGCAATTTGTTTTGAAGTACTTTGATGAAATAAACCAGAAATAAAATTGTAATTATGCGGCATTACTGTAAGTATATCTATATTATTTTTTGTAACAAATTCACCTACTTCTTGAGGTAAATCATCGCTTGAAGCAAAATAAATAGTATGCTCCAAATCTACTAATGCATTTTCTAAGTTCACTTCTGCCGCAGCTTTTTGGTAAGATAAAATTTCAGCTTTTTTCAAAACATCGAAAATAAATATTTTAGCACCAAATGCACGTACAAAATCACTGAAATGTTCTACAACATGAGTTGGAATAATTGCTTTAAAATCGCAAGCAATTGCAATATTTTTAGGCTTTTTAAAACTAACGTTTTCAGGTATAACAAGAATAGGACAAGTTGATTTTTTCATAATTGAGGTGGTATTGCTTCCGAGAATAGATGTTGTTTTTCCTGCACCTGTAATGCCCATTACCACAATATCTATCTTATCATTTTCTATTTCAGCATTTATTTCATCTACCACAAAACCTGGTTTTACAAGCAATTGAGTTTCGATGTTTCCATATTTCTTTTTAATTTTTTTATCGAAATCATTTAACGTACTGTAATATTCTTTCTCCATTTCTTCAAACGGAACAGGAATAATAGGCACATCATACGCTGGAACAGATATGGTATAAGCATGTAGAAGAATTAATTTTGAATGAGTTGCTTTAGCCATTTCGGCTGCATAATGAACTGCATTTTCAGAAATTTTCGAGAAATCTGTTGGAGCAAGAATCGTTTTCATGTTTTATATTTTTAAAAGTTTATATGTATATACTTAATAATCGGTAAAAAATTGTCCATTGAAATAACATCCCATTGAGTTGGAATGAGTAGAAGAAAAACCAGCAAAACTATTCGCGGAAATATATGTCGTGTGTCCCACATTGGTTCTACCAACCCAAAAACAATAGCAGCAAAAAGAACATCGAAACTTAATAAATAAAGACTCCAATTTTTCATAAAACCAATAATTAATGCTGCTCCACAAATTAATTCGATGTAAGAAGTAGCATAAGCTCCCAAAACACTTAGAAATTTAGGAACTCCTTTATTTACAAGTGGCATGTATATCGTTTGAATTACGTTTTTCACTTTAATGCGAAATATCTTATCATATCCTTGATAAAAGAATAGTAAGCCAAGAAATACTCTCGCTAAAAAAACGGCAACTATCTGACTAAAGTGAACTGATACTAGCATTTTACTAAATTTTTATAATACAAAAATATAGTTGATTTTAGTAAAGGATTATGATTTACCTCACGTAAAAAAATGATTTTACTCCTATTTTAAATTGATTTATATCAAATAATTGACTATTCTACTTCTTATTCGTGTAAACTCAGTATGGGAATATGCGTATTAAAGTTGGCAACAAGAAGGGGCAAAATAGTAATCCGATCACTGGAATCATGGATAGTCAAAGTGTTCGTTGTGGTAACAACCGTTCATTAAACGGTTTCGATGGGAACAAAAAAAGTAAAAGGCATAAAGTGAACGTAATAGTGAGCAATAGTTGAAAAGTTTAATTTGAAAAGTTGAAAGCTTTTTGCAAATTTGTTATTCATTTTTTATGAATAAATACACATTACATATTATTGCATTGTTTGCATTCGTGCTTATCGCTTCTTGTGGTGAAAAAAAATCGAATAATAAAATTCTTTCCTATTATCCTAATGGCAAAATAAAAGAAGAACGTGCGTATCCAAACAGTAAGGATAGCAGCTGGTACTTATCTTATTTATATACTCCTGAAGGCTTTTTGAAATTTAAAGCAACTGTTCATGATTCAATTGCCAATGGACCTGCGACAGTATATTATTCTAATGGAAAAATAAAAGAACTTCAATATTATATTAATGATTCATTAAACGGTTTATTTATTGATTTTGACTCAATTGGTAGAATTAAAAAATACGCTTATTATAAGGATGGAAAGTTAGATGGACTTTCTACAAGCTATTTTTCAAATGGCAATATCGAAGAGAGTTGTAATTATAAAGATGATAAAAAACAAGGATTTTGTGTTTATTACTATCGAAATGGTAATATTGGGTCATTTTCAAACTGTGATATGGATAAAATAAATGGCAGATTAAGTATTTTTTATCCTACTACTGGAAAATTGCATCAATATTTATTACTTCATGAAGGTATACCAATTTGGGGAATAGAGTATGACACAAATGGAAACTTAAAAATTTATGGTAAAGTGAAATCACATTCTAAATGGAGTCGTAAAGAATTGGTTCATCATATTTTGTATGATGAATAATATTTTTTAAAGCAATAAATTATTCGTGTTCCATTACCACACCCATTGAGCAGAATTTTTTTATCCTTTTCTCCACTAATTTATCGGGTTCTACTTTCGTTAATTTTTCGAGGTGTTTTAAAATTTCTTCTTTCAGTATTTTAAACATTTCTTCCGGATTGGTATGTGCGCCTCCTAAAGGTTCTTTTACAATTCCATCAATTAATTTATTCGCCAACATATCCGTTGCAGTCAGTTTTAACGCTTCGGCAGCTTTCTCTTTATAATCCCAAGTTCTCCATAAAATAGTGGAACAATTTTCGGGCGAAATAACCGAATACCAAGAATTTTCGAGCATCAATACTTTATCGCCAATGCCAATACCCAATGCGCCACCAGAAGCTCCTTCGCCAATAACAATACATATTACAGGAACTTTCAGTTTTGCCATTTCTAATAAATTGCGTGCAATTGCTTCGCCTTGTCCGCGTTCTTCCGCTTCTAAACCTGGATAAGCACCGGGAGTATCAATTAACGTAACTACAGGCTTCCCGAATTTTTCTGCTAATTTCATCAAACGCAATGCTTTGCGATAACCTTCAGGATTCGGCATTCCAAAGTTTCTATATTGGCGCATTTTAGTATTTACACCTTTTTGCTGACCAATAAACATAATACTTTGTCCGTTAATGCTGCCAAAACCACCAATCATCGCTTTGTCGTCTTTCACCGTTCTGTCGC
>DATLTG010000229.1:0-8858 GCA_035533735.1 Bacteroidia bacterium | reverse complement strand
AGCCATCCCGCCTGCACCACAAAATAAATCAGCGGAAGTAGATTAATTTGGGCGTTACCACAAGGGTCGGGCTTTCCGTTTCAATCTTTTGTTTTTTAAAGAAAAAAACAAAAGGATTTCCACTACAATCCCTAACGCAACCCAATTATTTAATAAAACAATTTTCGTTGTGATATTGAAGATATTCCTTGTGTTTATTTTCAATATTTATCAATTTGATTTCAGGATTTACATTCAAAATTTTTAAATCATTTTGATTGAGATATTTAGAAATTCTAATTTTTCCTTTATCATCAAAATTAATATATCCTTTATCGAAAAGTTTATCATAATTTGGAAGAAGTAATAAGCCATTAAAAACATCTAATCTTTCAAAATTATCACTTTCTCTCCAAGGTTTTATATGAGAAGCAACCAATAGATTTACTTTATCTAATTTGGAAATTGAGCAACCAGACCAATAATTTATTAATTCATTTCTAAATTTACCTTGACCAATTCTTGAAAGTGTTAGATTTTGTTTTTCAGTAATTGGAATTTTCTTGTCATCTTTAATTTCAGTTACTTTATCCTCAATCTCCAAGTAAATTTTCGTACTAAAGTCTTCTTTTATATATTTCAAATATTTATTTAGTGCAGATTTAAAGTTGCTAATATCTTTTTCTTTGGTATAAAAGCTCCTTTCATTTTTGGCTATAATTTCCATCTCAATTATTTTTGAAATTGTAAATTCAGATATTTTATCATCAATTAAATGATATTGCGATAAAAATCTTAACCAAGAAATGTAATTTGTTCTTGTGTTTTTAGTTATGTTTTCAACTTCGGTTAAAAACTTGAAAAATTCGGGTTCAGAACTAATATAATCCATAATATTAATCTTCTTTAATATTAAAAATTTCGTTTAGCTTATTATGGACGATATCTTGAAAGGCAAATTCAGTATCATCATTAGTATCTGTGTTGTCTTCAATTAAATTTTCTTCAACGAAGGCATCAACTATATTCATAGCAATTTCTCTAACATCATCATTTGTTAGATTATGAGTAATTTTTATTCGTGCAAGTAGTTTTTCCATAATATTTTAAGCAGCTTTAAAAGTTTGTAATTGTAATTCTAAAACAGTTTTTCCTTTATATTTTATTGTGTTTGATTCAACCCATTCATTTGCTGTTGGTTTTGTAAAAGTGAAATTTTTATAGTCAAATGTTAATTCAGGCAAATCATCTCTTTTTAATATTTCGTAATGAAAAGCATTGTCTTTGATATAAAGCCAACAATTAAAATCACTTACTAATGCATAATCGACAATAATTGGCAGCATTTCGTCAATATGTTTTATGCAAAATTCTTTAAAATTATTTCTTGAGATTTCTTTGGTTGTTAAATGTCCGAAAAAATGATTAAAAGTTTCATCTCCAGCTTGTCCAACAACTTTTGGTGCAAACATTTTTCCACTTCCTTGAAATGTTCTTACCGAAAAAGTTTCGTTATTTGTCAACAAAAAATTGTGAGGACATCTTTTGATAAATGGCGAAGTAAATTTTTTTGAATCTGATAAGTATTCAATAGGTTTTCGTCCTCTGAAAATTTCAGGAATTATCTTTGAACTTATAAAAAAATCGAGTAAATCTTTATCAATTCTTTCTATTGAAATGCTGTTTTCAAGTTTATATTTTAAGCAAATTGCGTATTGAAAGGTAATGCCAAAAGTTTCATTATTCATTTTGTAGTATTTTAATCATTTGGAAATACAGTGGTTTTAATTGAATTTCTGTATGTGGTTTTATTGCTTATATTATCTGCTATATTCTTCGTTTTATTTCTCAAAGATAATTTTATTTCCAAAAACGTAAAGAAGAAACAACTGATAAAAAATTTTCAACGTTCAATTTGGTCGTTGCCGCAATTTTTATCAATCAATCCGTTTGCCATCGGATCGCCCATTCCATCGGCTGTATATAAATCAACACAAGCACCTTTTTTATCACCCGACAAATATTTTGCAGCCGCTCGGTTTACGTAAGCTTGTGCATAATTGGGGTTTAACTTAATACATTCATTCAAATCCTGAATAGCATCTCGGTAATCTTTTAAACCGGTTTCGGCAGTTCCTTTAAAATTTAATGCTTCCGTATTTTTCGGTTCCATTTTAAGTGCCGTTTCGCTATCGCTTAAAGCACCTTGACAATCATTAACTGTTAATCGAGTGGCAGCTCGGTTTATGTAAGCTTCCAAATTTTTATCATCCAAACCAATAGCCGAATTATAATCGTTTAAAGCACCTTTATAATCTTGTAATTTGAATTTTGCATTGGCACGTTTTGTAAAAAAATCAGAATTCGCAGAATCGGGTAACAAGCTGTATTCCTTGTTGTAATCAGCTAAAGCTTCCACTGTTTTTCCTAATTTCATTTTTAAATTTGCGCGCTGAAAATAGGCTTTTATATAATCGTTTTTTAAATCAATGGCTTGGTCGTAATCGGCAATGGCATCAATGGGTTTGTTCATTTTACTTTTTACAAAAGCTCGGTAAAAAAACGCATCGGGATTATACTGGTTCAGATCAATAGACGAATCTAAGTCGTGTAACGCTTTTGGTCCATCCGGAATTTTCATTTCAGCTAATGCTCGGTTATAAAATGCTTCGGCATATTTTGGATAAAAGGCAACGGCTTTTCCGAATGATTCAATAGCATCTTTTGTTTTCCCTAAGTTATATTCATCCAAACCTTTTTTATTGTAAGCCAAAGCATCATCGGGTTTTAAACGAATGGCTTCTTCGTATTTTTTGATAGCTTTTTTGTAGTCTTTTATGCTATCATCTTGATGTCCTAATTTCATGAAATCTTCGGCAGTAGTTTGCGAAAACGTCTGAAACGAAAGCAAACCAATGATACCCAAAAGAAAAATAAATTTCATGAAAAATTATTTTTATTGATGTAATCACAAATTTAGCCTTTTAATCAAATTCAAAAAAATAGAAAGAAAGGGATTTATAATTTTAAATTTTAAATGAAAAATTAGCAATGCAAATAGTTAAATTTTAGCTGCTTGTTTGCATTTTAATTTTCCAATTTTCGGGTATTGGAATGCTGCATTGTTTGGTGTAATCGAAGCAAACTAAAATTGCCAAACCATTGGCGCATTCTATTTCATTTCCGTTTTCTATTTTTACAATGCGGCAATTCATGTCGAAACTTTTAGTGCCTACTTTTGAAACCCATGTATAACAATAAACTTCATCATCTAATACAATCGGAAATTTGAAATTCATTTCCACTTTCGCGACAATAACGCCATCTTTTTTCCAATCTATTTTTTCTTCTTTCAGCATTAACGCTCTGAAATATTCCATACGTGCCAACTCAAAATAGGTAATGTAATTGGCGTTATTTACATGTCCCATTTGATCTACATCTTTAAAACGTAGTTGAATGTGCAATTTTGATTTGAAAGGTTCCATAATTAATTGAGTGAATCTAATTTTTCGTAAACGGAATTATTGCTTATAAATTCCGGCACCAATTGTTTCATTTTCTGAACAATGGATTGATTGTTTTGATTGTTGAAAAGGCTTATCAGTTCGGCTATTTCAGTAGTAATAGTATTAAAATCATACTCGTTTACTTTAGCAATTAATATTTGCGAATGATGTGTAGGAATCGTTTTTTCTTTGTCATTCAATAGTTCTTCGTACAATTTTTCGCCAGGACGCAATCCTGTAAAAACAATTTGAATGTCTTTGTTTAATTCTAATCCCGAAAGTAAAATCATTTTTTTTGCGAGGTCGGTTATCTTAACGGATTTTCCCATATCGAAAATAAATATTTCGCCACCTTTTCCCATTGCTCCAGCTTCTAAAACCAATTGACAAGCTTCAGGAATGGTCATAAAATAACGTGTAATTTCGGGATGTGTAATGGTAATCGGACCACCATTTTGAATTTGCTGACGAAATCGCGGAATTACGGAACCATTAGAACCAAGCACATTTCCGAAGCGAGTAGTAATAAATTTAGTAGTTGAAATTTTACTTAATGATTGCGTGTAAATTTCGGCAATGCGTTTAGAAGCGCCCATCACATTACTTGGATTTACAGCTTTATCGGTAGAAATCAGCACCATTTTTTCCACCTTAAAATCAACCGATAAATCGGCTAAAATTTTTGTTCCCAACACGTTCGTTAAAATAGATTCGGAAGGATTGTCTTCCATCATTGGCACGTGTTTGTAAGCTGCTGCATGAAACACAATTTGTGGATGAAAAGTGTTGAAAACATTGGTCATTCGTTCTTTGTTACGAATATCTCCCATTACAATTTCGAAAGCAGCAGAAGCATATTTTTCGGTCAATTCCAATTGCATATCGTGCAATGGCGATTCTGCTTGATCCAACAAAATAATTTTTTTCGGATTAAAACGAATTATTTGTCGCACTATTTCACTGCCAATAGAGCCAGCAGCACCGGTTATTAAAATTATTTTTCCAGCAACTTGTTTTTCAATATTTTCTTTATCTAATTGAATTGGGTCGCGTTCTAATAACTCCTCAATTTTCACTTTTTTAATTTGTTTAAAACTGAGTTCCCCGTTAATCCAGTTGGTTACAGGCGGAACGTTTAACACTTTTGTATTGTTATTGAGGCAAATATCAACTATTGCTTGTTTGCGTTGCGAGCTAATTTGTTGAATGGAAATAATCAAATGTTCGATGCTTGTTTTCTTTAGTATTTCCGGCAATTCTGAGAAAGGAAGAATTGAAATTCCTTCAATTTTTTTTCCCTGCTTTTTTTTGTCATCATCAATAAATGCCAACACTTTGTATTTTGTTCCAGCATCTCTGTCAAGCGTTCGCATCGTAATAATTCCTGATTTTCCGGCTCCGAAAATGATAACATTTTTTTTGTTTTTGGTCGGATTGGTTAATTCCATGTACAATGCTTTAAAAAGTACGCGCAAACTTATCAGCAAAAACGCACTTGCCATATAATCAATAATAATAATGGAAAAAGGAATTGGGAACGTTTTGTTTATGAAATTAAAGGTGATGATATTGATAGAAACGAAAATAACAGTGTCGATAGACAAGACAATAAAAATACGTTGTGCATCTTTGCTGCTGGTAAATTTTACAATGCCTTGATATGTTTTAGAGAAATAAAAACTAATAGCTCTAACGCCTAAAATACAAGGAAAAACAAATCGAAAATTGATTATTTCTATTCTTGGGATGGAAAAATTAAAACGAACTAAATAGGCTAAAATCAATGAGGATAGGCAAATTCCGAGATCGATGAAAAAGATAATCCATCGAGGCATATTTTTAACAAAAATGAAGTTGAGTTTTCGCATATAAAAAAGAATTTTCAAAGATAACTAAATAAGTGTTTTGGTTTGCAAACCGTATATTTGCATTTTTATTTTTACGAATTTGTAGAATTAAATTTAACTGAAACTTATATGCCGCGAATTTTATTTATAGCAGCACATCGCCCAAATCGTTCGCCCAGTCAGCGTTTTAGGTTTGAGCAATATTTTAGTTTCTTAAGACAAAATGGCTATGTTTATTTTTTATCGTATCTGATTTCCGAAAAGAACGATCAGCTTTTTTATAAACCAGGCAGTTTTCATTCTAAATTGTATATTTTTTTTAGAAGTGCTTTAAAAAGGCGGTTTGATGTTTGGCGTTGTTCAAAATTCGATATTGTTTTTATTCAGCGCGAAGCATTTATGACGGGTTCCACTTATTTCGCGCGACAGATGCGTAAAAAAAACGTAAAATTTGTGTATGATTTTGACGATGCTATTTGGCATTTTGATGTGTCGGAAGGCAATAAAAATTTAGGTTGGCTTAAAAATCCCGGTAAAACGGTAAAACTTATTTCGATGGCAGATGTGGTGATTGCAGGAAATAAATATTTAGCTGATTATGCGAAACATCACAACGAAAATGTAATTATTATTCCCACAACTATTGATACAGATTATCATCGAAAAATAAATTTTTCGAACACACCGAAAAATAAAATTTGTATCGGCTGGACAGGTAGTATCACCACAATTAAGCATTTTGAACACGCAGTTCCTTTGCTTAAAAAGTTGAAAGATAAATACCAAAATAAAATTGAAATAAAAGTAATTGGAGATGTCAATTATACGAATGAAAGCATTGGTGTGAAAGGAATTGAATGGAATAGTGAAACGGAAATTGAAGACCTTTCAACAATAGATATTGGGATTATGCCTTTGCCAAATGATGAATGGACAAAAGGTAAATGTGGCTTAAAAGGCTTGTCGTATATGGCAATGGAAATTCCTTCGGTGATGTCGCCAGTTGGCGTTAATACCGAAATTATTCAAGATGGCATCAATGGTTTTTTGGCTGATACAGACGAAGAATGGATAGCGAAACTTTCGCTTTTGATTGAATCGCAAGAGTTGCGTGAAAAAATTGGCAAAGAAGCGCGTAAAACAGTTATCGAAAAATATTCGGTTGAATCACAACAGCAACGTTATTTAGATTGTTTTAATGCGCTTTTGAAACGATAAAATAATACATTTGCAATTCCAAATAATAATACAATTAGGAAAAATCTCAAAAAAATAATTTTTCAATATGGAAACAACAGCCACTGAATTAAAAAATGTAGCATTAGCAAATAAACACATTTCGTTGGGCGCTAAAATGGTGCCTTTTGCAGGATATAATATGCCTGTTTCGTATTCTGGTTTAAACGAGGAACATTTAACGGTTCGTAATGCTGTTGGTGTTTTTGATGTTTCGCACATGGGCGAATTTATTTTGAAAGGCGATAATGCCTTGGATTTAATTCAGCGTGTAACTTCAAATGACGCAGCTGTTTTAACAGATGGAAAAGTTCAATATTCATGTTTGCCTAATGAAAATGGCGGAATTGTGGATGATTTATTAGTGTATCGCATTGACGAAAAAACATATATGTTGGTGGTAAATGCATCAAATATTGAAAAAGATTGGAATTGGATTTCGAAATACAATACTAAAAATGTGGAAATGCATAATATTTCCGATAAAACTTCTTTGTTAGCGATTCAAGGTCCGAAAGCTTTAGCAACACTTCAAAAACTAACAAAAATAAATTTGTCGGAAATGGCTTATTACACTTTTAAAAAAGGAATTTTTAATGGAATTGAAAATGTAGTGGTTTCCAATACAGGTTATACAGGAGCGGGAGGTTTTGAAATTTATTTTGAAAATGAAGTAGCAGATAAAATGTGGAATGCCATTTTTGAAGCTGGAAAAGAATTTAGTATTAAACCGATTGGTTTAGGAGCACGCGATACATTGCGTTTAGAAATGGGATTTTGTTTATATGGGAACGATATTGACGATACTACTTCGCCAATTGAAGCTGGTTTAGGTTGGATTACAAAATTCACGAAAGAATTTACCAACAAAAAAGCATTGTTAGAACAAAAAGAAAAAGGCGTTTCAAAAAAATTAGTTGGTTTTGAAATGATTGATAGAGGAATTCCTCGCCACGATTATGAAATTATAGATGCAGAAGGAAATGTTATTGGTAAAGTAACTTCAGGAACACAATCGCCATCGCTTAACAAAGCAATCGGAATGGGTTATGTAAAAAATAATTTTTCAAAATCCGATACGGAAATATATATTAAAATTCGCGATAAAGCGATTAAAGCAAAAGTGTGTAAAATACCTTTTTTGAAAAATAATTAAGAGCTTCGTCAAAAAAGTAAAATCGAAGGAGATGAATAAAGTAGAAGTTTGCTTTTCGCCCAATTTGTATCCGGTTTACAAACGCACAGATAATATAGTTGTTATTATAGATGTGTTGCGCGCTACTTCGGCTATTTGTACTGCTTTTTATTATGGAGCCGAAAAAATTATTCCTGTTGCAACAGTAGAAGAAGCTTTGAAATACAAGCAACAAGGTTTTTTAGTAGGTGCAGAACGCGATGCTATTAAAGTAGATGGATTTGATTTCGGAAATTCTCCTTTTGATTATATGACGGATAAAATAAAAGGAAAGTCGATAGTATTAACTACTACCAACGGCACACAAGCAATTGAAGCAGCCAAAAACGCACATAAAGTTGTGATTGGCGCATTTCTAAATTTTACCGTTTTGTGCGATTGGCTAAAAAAAGAAAACAAAAGTGTATTGTTGCTTTGTTCTGGTTGGAAAAATCGTTTTAATTTGGAAGATACTTTGTTTGCAGGAGCTGTCGCGGAAGAACTTTCTAAGCACGTTAATTTTCCATTTTTAGATGATGCCGCTTTAGCAGCGAAATTTATGTATCAAACGGCAAAAACAAATCCGCATAAATATTTGCGAAATTCCTCACACCGTAAACGATTAGCGGCTTTAAATCTGAAAAAAGACATTAAATATTGTTTGGCTTTTGATAAAACAAATCTACTTCCGATTCTTGAAAAAGATTGTTTAGTCGTTCGTTAATTTTGGTAAACAGTAATTGCTTTATTTGAAATGTTAATAATTCTGACAATATATTTTTTTTGAAATACGCAGATAAAATTTATATTTGTTCGGTAAGTGATTTCTAAATTCTCTAAATAGCATGAAAAAAACAACTATCCATTGCCTGCTTTTCGTTTGTTTGTCGCTAACTTTTGCAGCTAAAGCGCAAAATGTTATTGATAAAGGAAAAGATCAAGTAAAATATTTTAATGCGCATCAATTTTATTTGGGCGAAAATTATTCCGCAGCGTTAAAACTCTACAAGGAATTAGGAGTGGAGCATCCGGACGATGCCTCTATTATGTTTCATATTGGTGCTTGTTATTTGAAACAAAATGAAATTAGCGATGCGATTGAAAATTTAGAAA
>DATLTG010000228.1:0-2229 GCA_035533735.1 Bacteroidia bacterium | reverse complement strand
TTTAATGCATACCTTTGTTGTAATGTTAACTGTTTCATCTGCCCTTTTTTTTAGACGAAAACAAAGGTCGAACAGTTAGCTATAGGAGAGAAAATGCTTGTGAATTTTTCTCTCTTTCCTTCATTTCGCTACACTCCATTTCGGAAAGAGAGAAAAATTCATTTATTGCATTTACTAATGGAACTTACGAAACTTCTTTTTTTTAATTATGTAAGCGACACCATGAGCAGATAATAACAATGTAAAAAATGCTGCGAAGCATAATAATGGTAACAGGACCATTTTTTCGGGATAAAATATATAAAAGCACAATAAAGCAATCCAACATAGAGCAGCACCTATGGTATTTGCCATGATACATTCAATGCAAGTGCCGAGTTTTCCTGTAAAATTATTTTTTCTACAACCCTGACAAGGAGTATTTTGTTGTACGTGCGAAGTTATATTTTCAACAATAACTTGTTGACCGCATCCTGAACAGCCATCATTATTTTGCTCCATATTCTTTTATTTTATTTAAAACCATTTTACACCTTTTTTCAACCAAACATTTATGCCGAGAGTTGCGTAAAAGCCTCCAAGATTTACGCTTCGCAACGCTGTCGGATTTTGCGATGCCTTGTCATAATATGTCCATTTGGGATCTTGAAATTGGATGTTGTAACCTAATTTTATCATAAACGGAAATGATGGAAAAGAATTTTTGTTTGATAAATTAAATAATTCAATCATTATTTCAGGATTGATTAAAATATTTTTTACTTTACTATATTCGATAAAGAAGGAAGTGTCAGCGTTTAGAATAGTTTTCCCTTTTACTTTGGAAGTCGTTATGGCAGTAGTATAATTCACACCCGAAGAAAAATAAATTGCTTTTAAAAATTTACGATCATTGTTGCGATATACTTGATAACTTAATAGTGCGCCAAAATATCCAGCGTTACCACTTGCACGAATACTGGAGTTATTATATACACCAGTCTTTTCTCCTACTAATGTAGTACCAAAAAATAATGAAAGAAAAAATTTGTCGGGATTCCCAAGATATAAGGATGTATGAATGCCTCCTTGAATATTTGGTGGTTGATTAAGAAAGTATTCATATTTCCGAAGAGCGGAAAAATCCATTTGCCGTATTCCCCCCCCTAATTCCCATCCAACAAAAGCGCGCGATGAATAGTGAGTAGAATCAGTTTGCGAATAAGCTATTACACAAAGGAAAATAGTTGAAAAAGATAAACAGATTTTTCGCATATTATTTTTTCTGATTATGTAAAATTATTTGCACGTCTGAGTGTGCATACATGGAGGATTTGACAATGGGCCAAAGTACCATATAATGCCGGCAAACGTTGTTACAATAAGCACAGCAAGTGCTGCCCCAGCAGCATAATTTGTCAGACCGCCACTCTGCAAAAAGATAAGCCCCCAAACAGTTGGAATTGCTATCAACGCGATTGAAGTCGCTGAACGGATATTTAAAATTCCAGAGATAGCACACCAAAGGTCACAAATTATCAATGGGCATGTAAGCTTATTGTTATTGTACCAAGCATTCATTGTCAGAAAACCTATTGCTAAAAATAGTATTGCGCTGAAAAACGCAATAATACCTGTCACAATGGAGCAAGGCGTTCCCGATGTTGGCAGTATCATAAACATAAAAAGAGTAAAGCCAACACTTATAAAAATTTGGCCCAAATTTTTTGGTATAGGGTCACAAACACATTTTTCAGTTTTGTAAATTTTTTTGAATCGCTTTTTATCAACTTTTTTATCTAAATATTTTGCACAAGCTTCTTCATAAGCATTAAGATTATTCTCAATAGCTAAATCAAATTGCTTTGTGTACAAATCAATTATTCTCTTCTCCTCTGCGGTTGGTTCTTGCTTAGCCAAGAAAGGCGTCATAATATTTGAAACATCTCCAACTTTCTCCTTGGTATTAGTTATTCGCTCATTGATTGTTAATTCAATCATTGCCGAAGAATTCTTCATGCTTGTAACTAAAGAAATAACGGAAATGATCAATGCAATTACTGCAATTACAACCGTAGCAATCTCATATAGTGTCATATCTATTTTTTAGTTCGTTCTTTTATATATTTAATTAAGTCAAGATAGTTGTCGTTGCTAAAAGCTTTAACAATTTCTTGTTGCTCGAAAATCTTCTCTGGACCTGAGAACGAGGAATATTTAGAATAATAGCTTTCTAGCTTTTCTATAAGA
>DATLTG010000227.1:0-3046 GCA_035533735.1 Bacteroidia bacterium | reverse complement strand
AAAGTTTCAAAATGTATTTCATTCAAAAGCAGGAAGTACAGCCGAAAAAGAAGCCAAATTATTAGTGCTTTTAATTGAGGATTATGAAAGTAAACACGTTCCAATTCCTGAACCGGATCCTATTGAAGCCATAAAATTTATGATGGAACAATGCCAAATGAATTTAACCGAATTATCAAAACTATTAGGAAACAAAGGCAATCTTTCAAAAGTGCTTAACAGAAAAAGAAAACTTTCGCTCGAAATGATACGAAACCTGAGCACTTATTTACACATTCCTGCTGATGTGTTAATTAAAGATTATAAACTGAGTGTTTAAAGGGAATAAATGCAGTTATGCAGAGGGTTTTATTGTCGTCTCTGTCTTCCATTTTTTAAAATATTCTAAAATTTCAGCTTTTGTCATTTTTGCTCAATTTGTCGCGTTGTTGTCGCATGAAATTTACGAATCGCTTACACACAAGCTACTCGGCATCGTATGCTTTCCTTGCCAGCCGCGTTTTCAATTTAACATTTTTTCAACTTTATAACCTTCCAACTTTTCAACCTTTCCATTTATCACAAAAAATAATTATCAAGAAATAATTTTTTCGTAATTCGCTTTTTTAATAATCCAATTAGCCGGAAAATAAGCCAAATAAGCAAACAATGGTGCCGCTAATATATCAATACTGTAATGTAAATGTTGCGCTAAAAGCGCGATTGCTAAAATCAATACACAAGCCATTAAATACATTTTTAGTTTTTTATTTTTAACAATAAGGAAGAACAAAAACGTACTGGCTGTGTGTCCCGAAAAAAACAAATCACGTACATCATTTCGACCGGAATAAACAAGATGTTTTAAAAAAGGATCGTACAATATAATTAAACCGGGTGGCGGATTTAACGGCAAAATGGAAAGTGAAAACACTCGCCAAATCAATAAAAAAGTATAGGCTAATGCTAATTTCAAAGTCAAAATAGGAGATGAATAAATTACATAAACAGCCGTAAAAATGGTAGCCGAATACATCGCAATAAAAATGGGAATTGATAAATTAATTGGCGTGAAAAATTTTAAAACGAAATCATTAAAATCAATTCCACTTCTGCCTTCATTGAATAATAAAAATTGTTGATAGTAATGTGATATAATTAAGGTAAAAACCAACGAAGCCAACAATGCATATCTGTAAGGCTTATGCTTCCATGCCTTTAACCACTTCTCCCTCATCTTAAAAATTATTTTTTTTCCGAAATAATTATTTTCTCAATTACATCGCCTTGTTTAATTGTATCAATTACCTCCAAGCCTTCCACCACTTTTCCGAAACAAGTATGATGACGATCTAAATGCTGAGTTGCTTGTCGGCTGATGCAAATAAAAAATTGCGAACCTCCGGTATCTCTTCCTGCGTGTGCCATTGAGAGAACTCCTTTATCGTGATATTGATTTTCTCCATCTAATTCGCATTTGATTTTATAACCAGGTCCACCGTTTCCAATTCCATTTGGGCAACCTGCTTGCAATACAAAATTTGGTATTACACGATGAAAAAGTAAGCCATCATAAAATCCTTTTTCTGATAAGTCGATAAAATTTTTAACCGTTAATGGAGCGTCTTTTTCATAGAACTCAATTTTCATTGCTCCTTTTTTTGTAATTATTTCTGCTGTTTTCATTTTATTTAAATTTTCGACAAATATACATATTTGAAATTCGGAGGTTTTTATTTTTTTGAAAAATTTTGATTTTTAATTTATTTTACGCATCTTCGCATTCGCCTTTAAAAAAATCATAAAATTTTATTTTTCATTTTTTGAAGCGTTTTAATAAACGCTCAATTTTATTTTTATCATGAAGCGAATTATTTTTTTAAGTGTTTTTATTTTTCTGTTACTAAGTTACAGCGCGTTTGCAAACGTAAAAGGTTTAAAAAACGACACGCTTTCTGGTAAATATACACCTGCACTAACTTATAACGATTCTGTAAGAATGATTCCGGCTTACGCACTTTACAGAAGTTGGGATACCACTTCTTTAGAACCGTATCATTTTGATGTAGAAAATATGTCGGACACCGAAAAAGTAGTATTGGAAACAGACACGAGTTGCTGTGATTTTGTGCAACCTTATATAGGAGCAATTACTTCTAACTTTGGTTTTCGGAGGTATCGTTATCATTACGGAATTGATATTAAATTAAATAAAGGTGATAGCGTTTCGGCAGCATTTGACGGAAAAGTACGCTTTACGCAACACAATAGAAGTTATGGAAATGTTATTATCATTCGTCACAACAATGGATTGGAAACAATTTACGCACATCTTTCAAAAATATTAGTTCATCCAAATGAAAATGTTGTTGCGGGAGAAAAAATAGGATTGGGTGGCAGCACTGGACATTCCACTGGAAATCATTTGCATTTTGAAATTCGTTATAAAGGTCATCCAATTGATCCGACAACAATTATTTCTTTCGACAATCATTCTTTGTTGATGGATAATTTATATATCACAAAAAATACTTTTTTATATATGCGCAAACGCATTTATGCCAATAAGCGTTATCAGCCAAGCAATTTGTCATATATTAAAAGAGGGAATCATCATTATTATATTGTGAGAGAAGGAGACACACTTTATGGAATTTCGAGAAAATCACATATTTCAGTAAGTGAATTATGTAATTTAAACGGAATGAGCCGTACTACAGAATTACGAATTGGTAAGCGATTACTGCTGTAAAAATATTTTATTTACAGCAAATAAACTGCTTCTTTTCCTTTTTCAGATAAAGCTACATCAATGTGTTCCTGCAAAGTAGTGGAAAGTGAAACGCCAATATAATCGGCTTTTACAGGATAACGTGTGTGATTTCTATCAACTAAAACAGCTGTACGTAATCGTTTTAACGGAGTGGATAAAAAATAATTGGCACCATAAATTAATGTTTGACCTGAATTCAACACATCGTCCACCAAAATAACCACCTTATTATTCAAATCGTTTTCATTCGGATCTAAACTTATTTTTTCCTTACGCGGATTATCTTTATTGACG
>DATLTG010000226.1:0-7811 GCA_035533735.1 Bacteroidia bacterium | reverse complement strand
TTTCTTCTAAAACAGTAGCCGGATTTTCTTTTTTATAAAAAAAAGCATCCGTTAAACGCTCTAAGGCATTGGTTGTTTTTCCCATTGCCGAAATAACTACTACCAAATTTTTGTGTTGATAATTCGAAATTATTTTAGCTGCATTTTTTACGCCTTCTGCATCTTTTACCGATGCTCCGCCAAATTTGAATACTTTCATTAAATCTAATTTGAAAAAAAATTATTAATTTCTTCTTCCGTTAATTTGCAATTAATCCATTCGTCATCAAATTGCGCATTTAATTTTTTATAAAATGCAATTGCTGATTCGTTCCAATTCAACACTTGCCATTCCATTCGCTTTACTTTTATTGCTTTTGCCACTTTTACTACTTCCAAAAATAATTTTTTTCCGATGCCGAATTTTCGAAACGATTCTTTCACAATAATGTCTTCCAAAAAAATACATTTTCCTTTCCAGGTAGAATATTTTATGTAATACAAAGCAATTCCTACAATTTGTTTTTCGACAGTTTCTGCCACAAAAAAGGTAAAAACGGCATTTTTGCTAAATCCGTCTTGTTCTAAATCTTGAATCGTTACGACTACTTCGTTGGGTGCTTTTTCAAATAAAGCTAATTCTTTTATTAAGCTTAAGAGAGCTGGTATATCTTGCTTTTCGCCTTTTCGGATTAAATATTCCATTTTAAGGGAGGTTCTGTAAATTTTGAGTCGGCAAAGTTAAACTATTTTATACATTAAAAATTTGCGATATTTGCATTTTAAAACAAAAAAATCATGAGCAAAGTAAAAACACTTGGGCAATTTATTATTGAGAAGCAATCTGATTTTCCATATTCAAAAGGAGAATTATCGAGACTTTTAAGAGATATCGGCATTGCCGCAAAAATTGTAAACAGAGAAGTTAATAAAGCTGGATTAGCTGATATTTTGGGTGAAGCTGGAGAAATAAATGTGCAAGGCGAAAGTGTTAAAAAATTAGATGTTTTTGCGAACGAGCAATTTATTGCCGCTTTAAGTATGGGCGGAGAATGTTGCGCGATTGCTTCGGAAGAAAATGAAGACATTGTGTTGATTGATAATCATGTTTCGGCAAACGCTAAATATGTGGTGGCGATTGATCCTTTAGATGGTTCATCCAATATTGATGTAAACGTTTCGGTAGGAACTATTTTTTCTATTTACCGCAGAACTTCACTAACCGGACCTGGAACTTTAGAAGATTTTTTACAACGTGGAACCGAACAAGTTGCAGCTGGATATATTATTTACGGATCTTCTACAATGCTTGTTTATACTACCGGAAAAGGCGTTAATGGTTTTACATTAGATCCATCAATCGGAGAATTTTGTTTGTCGCACCCAAATATGAGTATGGCGAAAAATGGAAAAACATATTCCATAAACGAAGGTTATTATATTCATTTCCCGGAAGGCGTAAAAAAATATATTAAATATTGTCAGGAAGAAGATGCGAAAACAAATCGTCCTTATTCTTCACGTTATATTGGTTCTGCTGTGGCAGATGTGCATCGTAATTTAATTACAGGCGGCATTTATATTTATCCAACCACTTCAAAATCTCCGAAAGGAAAATTGCGCTTGTTGTACGAATGCAATCCAATGGCATTTATTGTAGAACAAGCCGGTGGACAAGCCACGGATGGTGTTAAACGTATTATGGAACAAGACATAAAATCGTTGCACCAACGTACACCTTTTTACTGCGGCTCTTCCGAAATGGTAGAACTTTGCAAAGAATATATGTTGAAATACTCAGCGGTTGAAAGTAAAGTGTAGGTTTTTTTGGTGTCTTGAAAAATATTTTTTTATTCTGAATGCTGAGAAGAAACTAAATGAAAATAGACAAGCATACTAAACTATTGACTTTTGCTGAAAAAGACGGACAGATAGTTCATATATCAGAAGTTGAAAACGGCTTAGACTGCAAATGTAAATGTCTTTCTTGTGGAGCAATACTAATTGCAAAAAATAATTCATCTGAGAAAAAGGAAAAACATTTTGCACATTGGAAAGCAGAAGAATGTTTACACGCATTTGAAACTGCAATACATAAAGTTGCAAAAAAAATAATCAAGGATAAAAGACAAATTATAATTCCCGCGATTTACAATAAGTATGGCGACTTGTTATCTAAACAGGAATTAATTTTATTAGACGATGTAAAATCTGAAGACGAAGAAATTACATCAATAGGAAAATATTCAGATGGATCACTCATAAGACCAGACCTAATAGGTATAAAACAAAATAGACAATTAGTAATTGAAATTTATGTAACACATAAAACGGACTCATACAAAGTAGCTAAAATAAAAAAGCATAAAATATCAGCAATAGAAATTAACCTTGAGAATGTTTCACTAGATACAAATACTAAGGAAATAGAAGAGGCAATTTTGAACCCACACTTTACAACTTGGCTCTACAACGACAAAAAAGAAGCTCTTCAAAACAAAAAATTACAAGAATTAAGGAGTAGTGGATTCGCTCTAGTAGCTGTTGATAGAGAACTATACGCAGAATCATATTTTGATGATGCTTGTGATTGCTGGGTGATGGGAGCTCATAGCGATAAAATCGAAATTAAATGCCCTAATTATCAAAATGAATTGAGTAACTTTATTAAAAGTTTGCCTTTAAAAAACGAGATTGTGCAGAGCATTGTAAAAGGTAGTGTTTGGAATAAAAAAATATATCGTAATACTTTTTATGAAGGAATAATTTATTTGAACGGATCACCTTCAAAAGTCAAAGAAGATGATATAAAAGCACTTGATGAATATGAAAGAATTAGCAGACCAAATAAATGGATTACTGAATGTCAAGAGTGTCCGTTTCATAAAGGCGTATTTGCTGATTTTGTGAAGTGTGGAAAAGACCTAACATCCAAAATTCAATAATTTCGTGAATATTTTTTACCTTTGAGAAAAACAATCAAGATATGTTAACCAAGCAAAAACTCATTCAAACAATTAGTGCGCTTCCTGACACTTTTTCGTTGGAAGAAGTAATAGACAGAATTGTATTGCTTCAAAAAATTGAGATTGGCATAGAGCAAGCAAATAAAGGTCAAGCTGTTTCTACAACCGAAGCAAAGAAAAAATTAAAAAATGGTTGAAGTAAAATGGACTCCACAATCCATTGAAGACATTGAAATTTTGACGGTTTATCACAGCAGCAGAGTTTTAAAGCCAAAGACGATTAAGAAAAAATAATATTTCGGTAATAAAACTGAATCAACGTGTACTTTTGTCCAAAATCTAACTACTAAAATCCAAATACCAACATCTAATTTGCAGTTCTGCGCATTTGTTATAAATTTGCGCTTCCTTAAAAAAATAAAATGGCAACAACATCAGACATAGGCGTAGGTTCAGTAATTCGTTTTAATAACGAATTGTGTATTGTTACAGAATACCAACATCGTACTCCCGGAAATTTACGTGCTTTTTATCAAGCAAAAATGAAAAATTTGAAAAGCGGAAAATCAGTGGAATATCGTTTTCGTTCTGGTGAAGAAGTGGAAATGGTGCGCGTTGATTATCGGATGTTGCAATATATTTATGCCGAAGGTGAACACATTGTTTGTATGGATAATACTACGTTTGAACAAATTTATGTGCCAGCAAATCTTTTTGGCAGCGGACTTAAATTTATGAAAGAAGGAATGGAAGTTAAAGTTTCTTTTGAGGACGATTTAGCACTTTCTGCGGAAGCTCCCACATTTGTAGAATTAGAAATTACTTATACCGAACCAGGTGTAAAAGGCGATACCGCAACTAATACTTTAAAACAAGCCACACTCGAAACAGGTGCTGTTATTAATGTGCCGCTTTTTATCAATCAAGGCGAAAAAATAAAAGTGGATACGCGTAACAGTTCTTATGTGGAAAGAGTGAAATAAAAAGCATCAAGTTTATCTTTCTTCATCATTTAAAAAAACTTTAAACTTTTAAACTATTTTTCCCAAGAACCTGTTTGCGATCTTTTGACTATTAAGAAAAACAATTAAGCTTTGAATTGTACAATTTTTCTGCAAAAAAAATACTATTAAAAAAAATTGGGTGATAATTTGACTTTTATGGTATAAATAGAAAATAACAAACTATTTAAACCTTAAAACACAAAATTATGAAAACGAAAATTTCACAAGCCCTTTTAGGAGGAGTTATCGGAACAGCCGCAATGACAATGATAATGTTTATGGCTCCGATGATGGGAATACCAAAAATGAATCCCGCAGAAATGCTTTCAGGAATGATGGGAGCGCCATTAATTGTAGGGTGGATGATGCACTTTATGATTGGAATTATTTTCGCTGCAGCTTATGTATTTATTTTATCATCAATGCTTAGCAAGATTAAAAGTAAACTTGCAAAGGGAGCTATTTTTGGAATAATAGCTTTCGTTTTTGCTCAGTTAGTAATGTCTATGATGGGAAAATGTATTTTGTGCATGCCTTCAGATATTAGAATGGCTATGTTGATGGGCACTTTATTAGGGCATTTAGTTTATGGTGTAGTTACAGCTCAATTTGTAAAAGACTAAAAAACAAGTTGGCTTAAAAAAAATATTTTTTTGAGCCTCGAAAAAAGCGTAACTTTACGAACCTAAAAAATTAAAATTATGAAAAAAGTAAATATTATATTATTAGTGGTTGCTGCCGCCACACTTACGTTTGGATTTATTTATAGTAAATCTTCGGAAGCACAAACTGGCACTACTGTTGGAACAGCTGTTGGCAACAAAGCGCCCGAATTAAAATTTAAAGATCCGGAAGGCAAAGAACTTGCTTTATCTTCTTATCGTGGAAACATTGTATTGGTAGATTTTTGGGCATCTTGGTGTCGCCCTTGCCGCATGGAAAATCCTAATGTAGTAGCAGCTTACGCGAAATACAAAAATGCTAAATTTAAAAATGCAAAAGGCTTTATTGTTTACAGCGTTTCCTTAGATCAGCAACACGATGCTTGGGTAAATGCCATTAAACAAGATAATCTTTCGTGGACTACACAAGTTAGCGATTTAGGCGGATGGCAATCTAAACCTGCAGCTATTTATGGTGTGCAATCCATTCCGACAAATTTTTTATTGGATTCAAAAGGCGTAATTATTGATGAAAATTTAAGAGGCGAAGCCTTAGATATGGCTTTGGATAAACTCTTAAAAAAATAATTTTAAAGCATAAAAAAAATAATTTTTGAAGCAGAGATTTCTTCTCTGCTTTTTTAATTTTAATATAAACTGACAATTTGACGTATTCGCCTCAATGGCAAAGAATTTGAGAATCGAAGTCCGCAAATGAAAATCAAAAACTTTTATAAAAAAATGACTGAAAAAGAAAACGAACCTGTGAACGAGGAAATTCAGGAAACAAATCCAGAAGAAACTACAGAGGAAACTACTCAATTGGAGCAGCCTGTAAATAGCAAAGACGAAAGCATTCAAGCAAAATATGATGAGTTAAACGACAAGTATTTGCGCTTGTTTGCCGAATATGAAAATTATCGCAAACGTACTGCTAAAGAGCGTATCGAATTAATAAAAGCAGCAGGCGAAGATGTTTTCAAAAGTTTTTTGCCTGTTATAGATGATTTGGAACGCGCCATAAAACTAAGTAAAGACGCTAAAGATATTAAAGCAGTAAACGAAGGAATTGATTTAATTTACTCAAAATTAAAACACAACCTTACGCAAAAAGGGTTGGAACCTTATGATTCTATGGGAAAAGAATTTAATACTGATTTGCACGAAGCAATCACAAATGTGCCTGCTACATCTGACGAAATGAAAGGTAAAGTAGTGGACGAATTGGAAAAAGGATATATGCTTCACGGTAAAGTAATTCGTTTTGCAAAAGTGGTTATTGGTGCTTAAAACTAAAATTTCAACATTCAATTAAAATGTCAAAAAGAGATTATTACGAAATATTAGATATTCCTAAAACTGCCACTGCTGACGAAATAAAAAAAGCGTATCGGAAAATGGCAATTAAATACCATCCTGATAAAAATCCGGACGATAAAGTTTCTGAAGAAAAATTTAAAGAAGCTGCAGAAGCTTATGAAATATTGAGTGATGTGAACAAACGCAGTCGTTACGATCAATTCGGACATGCGGGAGTTGGCGGTGCAAGTGGCGGTGGACAAGGTTTTGGCGGACATGGAATGGATATGGATGATATTTTCAGTCAGTTTGGAGATATTTTCGGAGGACATTTTTCAGGTTTTGGTGGAGGAGGAGGTAGGCGCGAAAAACGTGTAAACAGAGGTTCTAATCTACGCGTGAAAGTGAAAGTTACGTTGGAAGAAGTCGCAAATGGCGTTGAGAAAAAAATAAAAGTTACCAAATATGTTCCTTGTGAACCTTGTCACGGATCGGGTGCACAAAATGGTTCTTCTTTTAGTAAATGTAGTACTTGCCATGGTTCCGGACAAGTTACCCGAATTGCCAATACTATTCTTGGGCAAATGCAAACAACTTCTACTTGTCCGGCTTGTGGTGGCGAAGGACAAACAATTACGGATAAATGTAAAAGTTGTCATGGCGATGGAATTGTGCGTGGTGAAGAAGTAATTAATATAAAATTACCTGCGGGAGTTGAAAATGAAATGCAACTTTCGATGAGTGGAAAAGGTAATGCAGGTGCGCGAAGTGGAGTTCCGGGAGATTTAATTATTGTGATTGAAGAAGTAGAACATGAAAATTTAAAAAGAGACGGACAAAATTTATATTACGATCATTTCGCGAGTATCACCGATGTTGTTTTAGGTGCTTCTGCCGAAGTTCCAACAATAGATGGTAAAGCGAAAATAAAAATTCCTGCTGGTACACAAAGCGGAAAAGTATTGCGTTTGAAAGCACAAGGTTTACCAAGTATTCATGGACATGGAAAAGGAGATTTGTTTGTAACGATAAATGTGTGGACGCCTCAAACACTTAGCCACGAAGAGAAAAAAATAGTGGAGGATTTGCAAAACTCTCCTAATTTTAAGCCAAATCCGACTTCGAAAGACAAAAACTTTTTTCATCGAATGAAGGAATATTTCGAATAAAAATTTTTATGTTTTGAAAACTTTTTTTAGGAAGCCGTCATTCTGAACTTGATTCAGAATCTGTGCGAGGGAAAGAGTTAAAAGTTTAAAGTTGGAAAGTTTTTTTGAATAGATGATTAACTATCCATTATCAATTCTTCATTTTCAATTTGTAAGAAGCCGTCATTCTGGACTTGATTCAGAATCTGTGAGTAAGGCATTTTTTAATTGCTTTTTATCTTGATATAAAAAGCAACAAAAACATCAAGGCTTGGATTCATTGTTTCAATTTTACTTCGTAAAGACTAACATTTTCGGGTGATTTCCTCGCAGGCTCGGAACTTCCCGAAATTTGTAAAGCTTTAGCTTGAAAAACCTCACAATAAATCCTATGCCATTTTCAAAAACTTTTTTTTCGTAATTCAATTTAAAATTTAGCATTCAACATTTTTAATTTTAAAGCGTACCTTTTTATATCACTTTTTCGTGGAAACTAATGCTACCAACATTACTTATCTTCCACAACTTTAAACAAGCCGTGCGAATCATAGTTGTATTCAATTTTATCTGAAAAATTAATATTTGATGATTTAATTTTACCTTTTATAAATTCAGTTGTAACATCTGATAATGTGCCATGTTGATTTGAATATATTTCTGTTTCTTCTTCAATTATTTTATTTTGTTTGTTGTACGTTTTTGTATCAATACAAAATACATCTCCAAATAAATGCGTATTAGTTACCTTTTCTA